>CALMWO010000131.1 GCA_937873805.1 uncultured Hyphomonadaceae bacterium | reverse complement strand
TAACCCCAGCTGCGCCTGCCAATAAACCATACAGCCCTGTTGGCGGCGTCATTTCCGAAGGCTATAGGGGCCGTCCGAACACGATTCAGTCCCGTTCAGACCCCGTCTCCCAGGAACACCACATGGCCGTCCAACGCACCTTCTCGATCATCAAACCGGACGCCACGAAGCGTAACCTCACCGGCGCGGTCAACGCCGTGTTCGAGAAAGCCGGCCTCCGCATCGTCGCCCAGAAGCGCGTCCGTCTCACGCGCGCCCAGGCCGAAGGTTTCTACGGCGAGCACAAGGCCCGCGGCTTCTTCGGCGAGCTGGTCGACTTCATGACCTCCGGCCCGGTCGTTGTTCAGGTCCTCGAAGGCGAGAACGCCGTCGCCGCCCACCGCGAAGTCATGGGCGCAACCGATCCGTCGAAAGCTGCTGACGGCACCGTCCGCAAGCTCTTCGCCCAGTCGATCGGCGAGAACTCGGTTCACGGTTCGGACTCGGAAGCCGCCGCCGAACGCGAGATCGCCTTCTTCTTCCGTCTCGACGAAATCGTAGGCTGATCCCATCACCCACAGCTTCCGCCCCGCGCATCCGTCCGAGCGCAAAGCGCTGGAGGAGCTGCAGCGTCGCGCGTCGCAGAAGTGGGACCCGGATCGTCCTGGACAGATGCAGCACCCCGAGGCGTTGGAGCTTGCGGCTGACAAGATAGCCGCAGGTCTCGTCATCGTCTTCGAACACTGGGGCGCTCCCGCAGGCTTCGCCGTCGTCGTTCCACGCGACGACGGCAATGCCGACCTCGATGGTCCCTTCGTCGAGCCTGATCTCTGGCGCGGCGGCATCGGTCGCAAGCTGGTGGAGGAGGCGGCGCAATTCGCCATCGCCATTGAAGCCGGCATGCTCATCGCCACCGCCAGCCCACGCGCCGAGCCCTTCTACGCCAAGTGCGGCTTCAAGCCATCGAGCAAGCGATCAACGCCGCACGGCCCCGTTGCGGTCATGTCGCGCAGTCTGGTGTTCTGAGTCTGGGAGCGCCGGGCGCCTGCCTGGCAGAAGGCGCGAAAGCGCCTTGCTTCAGATCTCTGGTCGCATAATCATATCGCCGGGGTCACAACACCGGACGGATAAAATCCATGCGTGTGATCCTCGCTGCGCTCTGCGCGCTCTTACTCTCATTGACGCCTGCCGCATCAGCCGAAGCGGAGCCTGACCCCGGTCGCGCCGCCGCCGACCGCCTCGTCGCGGCCATGGGCGGCGCCGAGGCGTGGAGCAGGGCGCACGGCCTCGTCATCCGCGCCCGTCATTGGGAAGCCGCCTTCGACGCCCCCTACGAAAACCTGATCCAGATGTCGCTCGACGAACCGCTTATGCGCTTCGAAGGCGACAGCGCCGCCATGAGGCGCCGCCGCGCCGTCGCAGATGGAAAGGGCTGGCGTGTCAGCGAGCTCCGCGAACTCGGCCCCATGACGCCCGAACAGGTCGCCGACGATCTCAATTGGTGGGAAGCCCACGCTTACCGCAATATCGGTCGCCTCGCGCGCAAGGACCCGTCCATCACACCGCGTCTCCACACCGATGGCCGCCTCGAACTCTATCGCCCGGATGGCAGCCGCCTGATGTGGTATCGCCTCAACGCGGCAGGCGAACCGATCGCCTTCGGAGTCGGCGATGGCGAGCAGGGCTCGATCTTCGGTCCACTCATCGATCGCGGCGGCGGCATCAAGCATCCCGCTTGGGCGACCAGCAGCGACGGAAGCTTCCGCGCTATCCTCGTTGAAGCCACAGCGCTGCCAGCGCCGCCTGCCGCCGATTGGGAAAAGCCCTGAGGCCGGAAAAACATCGTATGCGATATAGTTGTTGCGCATGCGATGTATCGCGCCTACAAAGGCGCCATGACTGCACCGAACCGCCGCATGCTCTGGCTTCTCGCGCGCGCGCAGCGCCGCGTCGCCGCTGCGTCCGACGTAAATCTCGCTGACCTCGAACTGACATCGACGCAGGCCGGCGCGCTGTTCTGCTTCAAGGACGAAGGCCTGCTCATCGGCGAACTCGCCGCTGCGCTCGATCTTGCCCAGTCCGCCGCCTCCGGCCTCGCCACCCGTCTCGAAGCTGCCAGTCTCGTCACGCGCGGGGAAGAGAAGGGCGATGGTCGCGCGGCGCGCCTTCGCCTGACGCCCGCCGGCAAGCGCAAGCGCGACGAAGCCGCCCGCCGCGCCATCTCCGCCAATGCAGATCTTCTGCGCGGATTCACTGATCGCGAGGCCGATATCGTCGTCCGCTGGCTCAACCAGGCCGCCGATATCGCCACGCCAGCCAAACGCTCCAGACAGAAAGAAAAGACATGACCGAACTCGTCAAGATCAGCGAAGCCAATGGCGTGATGGAAATCGTCTGGAACCGCCCGGACAAGAAGAACGCCCTCTCCAACGCAATGTACCGCGCCGCCACCGCCGCGCTCGCCCGCGCGGTCGAAGACAAATCCATCCGCGTCGTCCTGCTCGCCTCCGAAGGCGACAGCTTCACCAGCGGAAACGACCTTGCCGATTTCGCCGCCGCCTCGATGGGCGGCGAGGCGCCCGCCGCGCACGGCTTCATCGAAGCAATCATCCAGTTCCCCAAACCCATCGTCGCCGCCGTTCCGGGCCTCGCTGTCGGCGTCGGCACAACCATGCTGCTCCATTGCGATCTCGTCTTCGTTGCCAATGACGCGAAACTGACAACGCCCTTCGTCAACCTCGCGCTCGTCCCCGAAGCTGCATCCTCCATGCTGATGCCCGCCCGCATCGGCCACGCCCGCTCGTTTGCGATGTTCGCGCTGGGCGACGGTTTCACCGGCCAGGAGGCCGCCCAGCTCGGCCTCGCCAACGCCGCGCTCCCGAAAGACCAGGTCATCCCCGCCGCCCGCGAAGCGACAAAGAAACTCGCGCTCCGTCCGATGGGCGCCGTGATGGCCGCGAAGAGGCTCATGCGCGATGGCGAGAAAATCCTCGCTCAGTCCCGCACCGAAAGCGCCATTTTCGGCGAACGTCTCCGCAGCGCCGAAGCGATGGAAGCCTTCACCGCCTTCCGCGAGAAACGCGCGCCGGATTTCTCGAAACTCTGAGCCACAAGCCCCACGTACATTTCCAGCTGCATCTCACAGTCATCCTCGGGCTCGACCCGAGGATCTTCCTGTCCATCAGCCCG
>CALMWO010000130.1 GCA_937873805.1 uncultured Hyphomonadaceae bacterium | reverse complement strand
ATTTCGGCCCACGATAGCTTCCGCTCGCCTGCGCACGCACCTGCTTCACGGCCGTCTCCGCGACCAGTCCCATGCGCATGTGATCCTTGTGGCCCGTCGCCCCGCTCGCCGGCCAGAACGTCACCACCAGCTCAGGCTGCACCGCCACGATTTTCGCAACCACCCGTGCGACCAGCTCCTCCATCGGAACTTCCGGGACGCCGCCATCAGGATAGTCCCAGACTTCCTGGTCATCGATGCCGAGTGCGAAGCCGTTCTTCAACGCCTCCGCTTTCCGCACGATCCCGAGGTCCTGCTGCCGCGCCACCGTCGGCACTTGATGCCCGGCCTCGCCTTTTGTGCCTGTCACCAACGATGTAAATGCACCGTCCTTCTCCTTCGCAGACGAGAAGAAGCCAGTGACCAGCTGCTCGTCGTCCGGATGCGCGAACACACCAAGCACGCGCTTCGCGCCAGCATCGCCGACGACCGAAGCAACAGACTTTGCGCCGTCGGCCGAAAAGTAGGTCCGCATGTAGAGAACGCCCGCGAGCACCGCTATCGCCAGCACGCCGACGATGACCCCGCCAATGATCGCAATACGTTTCGCCATCCACCCGATCCTCCCGCCGCGATCCTAAGCGCCCGCTACGCCCAGCGCCAGCTACGGCGTATCCCGTCCCGGAAGCCGGCAAATGCAGCACGGGTTGAATAGCTGCCCGGACTGTCAGCCGATTGATCTCGCGCCATGCATCTGCCCAAATCAGATTCGAACGTCTCGGCATCGGGAGTCAGTCATGCGCAAGAGTCTTCTCGGCGTCTCCATGTCCCTCGCATTCGCTGCATGCGGTCAGCCGCAAGCGGCCATGTCGACCGACGCAACGGTTCCGCCGACGGAACAAGCCGTCAGTACGGATACGGCGAAGCCGCGCGCCAGCGTCAAAGGCTGGGACACCGATCTCACCGCCTACGCGCGCAATGGTTCGACGCTTCCCTCATTCGCGATGAAGCAGCCCGACGGCCCCGAACTTACGCAGGAAAATCTGCGCGACCGCTGGACCATTCTCGCCTTCCTCGGCAACGACTCCGGCGGCAAGCCGGAGAAAGACTATGTCGCCGCGCTCAACTCGGCTGCCGATCAGGATCCCGACCTCGATTTCCTCGCGATCCGTCCCGTTGCTCAGCCGACCGATGCAACCATCGCCCGGGCAGCTTGGCCCACGCTCGACGATACGGCAGGCTTTGCTCAATCACTCGGCATAGAGCAGACGCCCACCTATCTGCTGATCGGGCCAGACCTCACTATCGAAGGCTATCGCGGCGCCCTCTCGGCAACGCCCGACGACGGCATCAAGTCCGTCATCCGCGGCATCGCCGAAATTCGCAAGCAGATCGCAGCCCCGGAATAGCTATCGGCCAAGCGCGTAAGCGCCGCCCTTCTCGATCCCACGTTTCCACGCCGGCCGCTCGTGCATGCGATCAAGCCATGCGTTGAAATCGGGATAGCTCGGCAGTGTCTGCTGCGCACGCGACACCTCGGCGACAAAGCTCATCTGAATGTCCGCGCCGCTCAGTTCATCGCCAACAAAGAACTGCCGCCCTTTCAGATGCCCGTCGATGAAACCAAGATGGTTCGCGATCTCGCTCTGGATACGTGGATGCAGTGGCGCACCTGCTTCCTTCAGCCGACCCACATACATGTGCAGCATCAGCGGCAGCATCGCCGACCCTTCCCCATAGTGCAGCCACTGCACATAGGTGTCGTAGTTCGCTGACTTGGGATCAGGCTGCATTCGCCCGCCGCCGTGATGGCGAATGATGTAGTCGATAATTGCGCCTGTCTCGATGATCGTGCGATCGCCATCCGTGATGATCGGGCTCTTGCCCAGCGCATTCACCGCCTTGAGCTCCGGCGGCGCCAGACGCGTCTGCGCGTCGCGCTGATAGGTTTTCAGCTCATACGGTGTCCCAAGCTCCTCCAGCAGCCAAAGTATCCGCTGCGAGCGCGACTCGTTGAGATGATGGACGACAAGCATGAGCGTTCCTTTGTATTTTCTCCATCTGATCAGCACACGGCCATTCCATCAACGTCATCCGCCGCGGGAAGATCTGACCATACAAAAACAAAGAGCCCCGCGCGAAGCGGGGCTCTTCTGGCTGACGCCTTGCCGCAACATGGCGGCTGTTCAAGAAGCGGCCACCAAAGGCCGTCTTTGCAGTGTCTGATTTTGCGTCAATGACGACCCGGCGCGTCCTGACCAGGTACGCAACCGACCGAGCCGGGGCCCCTGAAACTTGCAGGAGCCCGTTTTGTTAAGCAGGTGGAGCCTCCATGCAGTCTCTCCTGTATCGTTTCACCGTGTCCGCCACATTCGCGCGCTACAACCTGACTGCCGCCTCAGCGACACGGGAGCTGCCCGAACCCAACCGGACAATACAAAGCTACGCCTCTCACGTTCGAGGTCAATGCAATCCGCGCAGCGAAGTGATCACTTCTTTTGCCCGCGCTTCGCCGCACAAGAGTATCTGTTTCGTATCCGCCCTTGACGATCCTGCGATCGCTACCCACTGTGTGAGCGAACGCTCACATATCGCGTGAAGGAACATCTCCATGATCCGTCGCTCCATCGGCAATAGCCGTCCGCTCAACGCCATCGGCCTTGGCTGCATGGGCATGGCCGCCTTCTACGGGAAGCCGCTCGATGAAGCAGAAGCTGTGAACCTGCTTCACGCGGCGGTGGATCTTGGCGTCGATCATTTCGATACGGCAGAGATGTATGGAATGGGCGTCAACGAGCAGCAGCTCGGCGCCGCCTTCCACGACAGGCGCGAGAAGGCTTTCATCGCGACCAAGTTCGGTCCGAAATACAATCTCGAAACCGGCGAGCGCCGCGTCGATGGCTCGGCCGAGAACGCAAAACGTGCGCTCGAACAATCCCTGCGCTTCCTCAAGACCGACCATGTCGACCTCTGGTACCTCCACCGCCGCGACTTCTCCCGCCCGATCGAGGAAACCGTCGGCGCGATGGCAGAGGCGGTGAAGGAAGGCAAGGTGCGCAATATCGGGCTTTCCGAAGTGACCGCCGATACGTTGCGCGCCGCGCACAAGGTTCACCCCATCGCCGCGCTGCAATCCGAATTCTCGATCTTCACGCGCTTCATCGAGACGGACGGCATCCTCGGTGCGTG
>CALMWO010000129.1 GCA_937873805.1 uncultured Hyphomonadaceae bacterium | reverse complement strand
CGGGCCAGCATAATCGCAAAAACTGAAGTCAGGACGGGTCGGCTGGCGGGGCCGTACTAGCGTGGAAGGCCTGCAAAACGGCCTTTCCCGTTGGCTTCTGCAAGAAAGTTGGCTGCTGCGGCAGCTCGCCCCAAACGGGCGCTTGACGTGGGTAGGGCAGGGGACTAATACCCCGGCTCGTTTCCAAGGCCTTGGCCGTGCTCGGGTTCGTCCCGGACAAACGCAAGACCCGGAAACAAAAGGAAAAACTCAACGAGTGCGGCAGCCCGCCGGGGAAATTCGTCCCGGTTTGGCTGCATTCACGCTGTTTCGGTGGTCCCGATGGAACGACAAAATATCCGAATTCGCCTCAAGGCGTTCGATCACCGCGCGCTGGATATGTCTGCTCGCGAGATCGTATCGACCGCCAAGCGCACGGGCGCTCAGGTACGTGGCCCGGTGCCGCTGCCTACCCGCATCGAGAAATTCACGGTCAACCGTTCACCCCACATCGACAAGAAGTCCCGCGAGCAGTTCGAGATCCGTACGCACAAGCGCGTGCTCGATATCGTTGATCCGACCCCGCAGACCGTCGACGCCCTCATGAAACTCGACCTCTCGGCCGGCGTCGCCGTCGAGATCAAGCTGGGGAACGGCTAATGCGCACCGGAGTCCTCGCCAAAAAAATCGGGATGACCCGCGTGTTCGGCGCTGATGGCGCGCACGTTCCGGTCACCGTCCTGTCGCTCGAAGGCTGCCAGGTCATCGGCGTCAAGAAAGACGAAGCTCGCGAAGTCGACGTCACCAAGAAGGGTGAAAAGACTGGCACGCGCACCGCGAATGATGGCTACACGGCTGTCGTGCTCGGCGCCGGCACGCGCAAAGCCAAGAACGTGAACAAGTCGCTCCGCGGCCAGTTCGCCAAGGCCGCGGTTGAGCCGAAGTCGATCATTCGCGAATTCCGCGTTCCCGCAGACATGCTGCTCGAAGTCGGCGCTGAAATCAGCGCAGATCATTTCGTTGCTGGCCAGAAGGTCGATGTCGTCGGCATCACCAAGGGCAAAGGCTTCGCCGGCGCCATGAAGCGCTGGAACTTCGGCGGTCTTGAAGCTTCGCACGGCGTGTCGGTCTCGCACCGCTCGCACGGCTCCACCGGTCAGCGCCAAGACCCGGGCCGCGTGTTTAAAGGCAAGAAAATGGCCGGCCACCTCGGCATGGAGCGCGTCACCACTCAGAACCTCGAGATCGTCCGCACGGACGCCGAGCGTGGTCTGATCCTGGTCAAGGGCGCGATCCCCGGCGCCGAAAACAGCTGGGTCGAAGTTCGTGATGCAGTGAAGGCCAAGGACAACAAGGGCGCTCCGTCGCCCGCTGGTCTCCGCGCCAAGGAAGGGCAGGCCTGATGAAACTCCCCGTCGTCAAGCTTGACGCCAAAAAGGCCGGCGAGATCGAACTCGCTGACGCCGTGTTTGGCATTGAAGAAATCCGCTCGGACATCCTGCAGCGCATGGTTCGCTACCAGCTGTCCAAGCGCCAGGCCGGCACGCACTCGACGCAAAACCGCGACGACGTGAGCCGCACCACCAAGAAGCTCTATCGCCAGAAGGGCACGGGCGGCGCGCGTCACGGTTCGCGCAACGCTCCGATCTTCGTCGGTGGTGGTGTCGCCCACGGTCCGCATCCGCATTCGCACGCTCACGGCTTGCCGAAAAAGGTTCGCGCTCTGGCCATGAAGCACGCGCTCTCGTCGAAAGTGAAAGACGAAGCGCTCATCGTTCTCGATGGCTTCGATGGCGAGAAGACCAAGGATCTGGTCGCTCAACTCAAGGCGCTCAACATCTCGAACGCCCTGTTCATCGGCGGCGCTGAAGTGAACGAGAAGTTCGCCAAAGCCGCTCGCAACATCCCGAATATCGACGTGCTCCCGCTCGCCGGCCTCAACGTCTACGACGTTCTGCGCCGCAAGACGCTGGTGCTGTCGCGTGAAGCGGTCGAAGGCGTGAACGCGCGCTTCGCCGAAGCCGAGAAGGCGTAACCCGATGGCCGCTCCCAAAGCCCTCCACTACACGCGCCTGACGGCGCCGATCATCACCGAAAAGTCGACCATGTTGTCCGAGTTCAACAAGGTCGTCTTCCGCGTGCCCCTCGACGCGACCAAGCCGCAGATCAAAGAAGCGGTTGAAGCGCTGTTCAACGTCAACGTCGTTGGCGTGAACACCATCGTCGTCAAAGGCAAATCCAAATTCTTCCGCGGTGTCCCGGGCAAACGTTCGGACATCAAGAAAGCGATCGTGACGTTGAAGGACGGCCAGTCCATCGACGTGACGACCGGGCTCTGAGGATAAGGCGTCATGGCTCTTAAGACCTTCAACCCGACTTCGCCTGGCCGTCGTCAGCTTGTGCTGATCGACCGTTCGGGCCTGCACAAGGGCGGCCCCGTCAAGGCGCTGACCGAGGGCAAGCATTCGTCTGGCGGCCGCAACAACCTCGGCCGTCGCACCGCGCGCTGGCGTGGGGGCGGCGCCAAGAAGTCGTACCGCATTATCGACTTCAAACGTCGCAAGTGGAACGTCCCGGCGACGATCGAACGTCTGGAATACGATCCGAACCGCACGGCCTTCATCGCGCTCATCAACTACGCTGATGGCGAGCAAGCCTACATCATCGCCCCGCAGCGCGTTGATGTCGGCGACACGGTGATCGCGGGCGAGGGCGTTGACATCAAGCCGGGCAACGCCCTGCCGCTGAAGTCGATCCCGGTCGGCACGATCATCCACAACATCGAGATGAAGCCGCTCAAGGGCGCGCAGATCGCTCGTTCGGCTGGCTCGTACGCCCAGCTCGTCGGTCGTGGCGATGGCTACGCGCAGGTCAAACTGTCGTCCGGCGAAGTCCGTCTGATCCCGGAAGGCTGCATGGCCACGATCGGTGCGGTTTCGAACCCGGACAACATGAACGTCGTGATCGGCAAGGCCGGCCGCAATGTTCACAAGGGTTGGCGCCCGCACGTTCGCGGCGTCGCCATGAACCCGGTCGACCACCCGCACGGTGGTGGTGAAGGCAAGACGTCCGGTGGCCGTCACCCCGTCACCCCGTGGGGCAAGAAAACCCGCGGTCCGAAGACCCGCAAGAACAAGTCGACCGATCGTCTTATCGTTCGTCGTCGGCATAAAGCGTAACGGAGAGAAGCAAGATGTCCCGTTCCGTCTGGAAAGGCCCCTTCGTCGATGGCTACCTGCTGAAGAAAGCAGATGCCTCGCGCGCCGCCGCTCGTCCGACGCCGATCAAGACCTGGTCGCGCCGCTCGACGATCCTGCCCGATTTCATTGGCCTGACCTTCCAGGTCCACAACGGCAAGACGTTCGTGCCGGTCAACATCTCGGAAGAGATGGTTGGTCACAAGCTCGGCGAGTTCGCGCCGACACGTTCGTTCCCAGGCCATGGCGGCGACAAGAAAGTCGCTCGCAAGCCGGCAGGTAAATAGTCATGGGTAAGCAAAAAGCTCCTCCGAAACAGGCCTCCAACGAGAGCCGCGCCGTGCTTCGCATGTACCGCATCAGCGGTCAGAAGCTTAACCTCCTGGCGCAGCAGATCCGTGGCCTGAAAGTCGACAAGGCGATGGCCGAACTCGAGTTCTCGCGGAAGCGCGCCGCTGGCGACGTGCTGAAGCTGCTCAAGTCCGCTGTCGCGAACGCCGATAACAACCACAACCTCGACATCGACAGCCTGATCGTCGCCGAGGCTCACGTCGGCAAGAACCTTGTCATGAAGCGGATGCACGCTCGCGCGCGCGGCCGCGGCGTCCGGGTCGAGAAGCAGTTCTCACAGCTCACCATCGTGCTCCGCGACACGTCCGCGGTCGCCCAAACCTCCGAGGCCGCATAATGGGTCAGAAGATCAACCCGATCGGATTTCGTCTGGGCGTCAACCGTACGGCTGACAGCCGCTGGTATGCAGACAGCGCCGACTTCGGCCGCCTGCTCCACGAAGACATCAAGATCCGCAAGTACATCAAGGAAAAGCTGAAACAGGCCGGCGTCAGCCGCGTCGTGATCGAGCGTCCGCACAAGAAGTGCCGCATCACCGTTCACACCGCCCGTCCGGGCATGGTGATCGGCAAGAAGGGCGCGGACATCGAAACGCTGCGCAAGGCGATCACCAAGCTCTGCAAGGACGAAGTGTTCCTGAACCTCGTCGAGATCCGAAAGCCGGAAACCGACTCGAACCTCGTCGCTGAAGATGTCGCCCGCCAGCTCGAGCGCCGTGTCTCGTTCCGCCGCGCAATGAAGCGCGCGATGCAGACGACGATGCGCATGGGCGCCCAGGGCATTCGTCTCACGGTCGCGGGCCGCCTCGGCGGCGCCGAGATCGCGCGCACCGAATGGTATCGCGAGGGCAGGGTGCCGCTGCACACGCTCCGCGCCGACATTGACTACGGAACCGCTGAAGCCACGACGACCTACGGCATCATCGGCATCAAGTGCTGGATCTTCAAAGGCGAGATCATGGAACACGATCCCATGGCCGTCGACCGCAAGCAGGAAGCCGCCGGCGAGAACCGCCCGCGTCGCGACCGCGAGCGTCAAGATCAGCGCGCGTAAGTGAGATAGAAGATGCTTCAACCCAAGCGCACAAAGTATCGTAAGGCCTTCAAAGGCCGGATTCATGGTGTGGCCAAGTCTGGCTTCACGCTGAACAACGGCAGCCACGGCCTCAAGGCCCTGGAGCCGAACCGCGTCACCGCGCGCGAGATCGAGGCTGCCCGCCGCGCTCTCACCCGCGAGATGAAGCGTCTCGGCAAAGTCTGGTGCCGCGTGTTCCCGGACGTGCCGGTGTCGAAAAAGCCGATCGAAGTCCGCATGGGCTCGGGTAAGGGCGCGCCGGAATACTGGGTGGCTCGTGTGAAACCCGGCCGCATCCTGTTCGAAATCGATGGCGTTCCGGACGCGATCGCTCGTCAGGCCCTCACGCTCGGCGCCGCCAAGCTGTCGGTCAAGACGAAGATCGTCACGCGGATCGGAGAGTAGGCGATGACCAAGTTTTACGAAATCCGGAAGGACATGGAAGGCTACCGCGCCTCCACGCCCGACCAGCTGCGCGATGAGCTCGCGTCGCTGCGTAAAGAGCAATTCAACCTGCGTTTCCAGAAGGCCACGGGCCAGATGGAAAAGACCTCTCGCGTCGGCGACATCCGCCGCAGCATCGCCCGCATCGAGGCTGTGCTGTCCGAGAAGTCCAAGAAGCAGACGGCGTAGGAGACAGCGATGCCCAAGAGAATCATGGAAGGCGTGGTCGTCTCCAACAAGATGGACAAGACCGCAGTCGTGAAGGTCGAACGGACCTTCATCCACCCGCTGTTCAAGAAGACGGTTCGTAAGTCGAAGCGCTATCACGCTCACGATCAGAACAATGCTGCCCAGATCGGCCAGCACGTCGAGATCCAGGAATGCCCGCCGCGCTCTAAACTGAAGCGTTGGGAAATCGTTTCGTTCAAAGGGGCGAACGCATGATCCAGATGCAGACAAATCTAGATGTAGCGGACAATTCCGGCGCTCGCCGTGTCCAATGCATCAAAGTGCTCGGCGGCTCCAAGCGCCGTTATGCCTCGATCGGCGACGTCATCGTCGTGTCGATCAAGGAAGCTGCCCCGAAGGGCAGGGTGAAGAAGGGCGAAGTGAAACGCGCCGTCGTCGTTCGCGTGTCGAAAGACCTGCAACGTCGCGATGGATCGGTGATCCGCTTCGACACGAACGCCGCTGTTCTGGTCAACGCCCAGAACGAGCCAATTGGCACCCGCATCTTCGGACCGGTTCCGCGCGAACTCCGCGCCAAGAACCACATGAAGATCATCTCGCTCGCGCCGGAGGTCCTGTAATGGCCGCCAGAATTCGCAAAGGCGACACGGTGATTGTGATCACCGGCAAGGACAAGGGCCGTAAAGGCGAAGTCCTCAAGTCGTTCCCGGAAGAGAACCGCGTTCTCGTTTCGGGCGTCAACATCAAGGCACGGCACACGAAGCCGAGCCAGGCCGATCCGCAGGGCGGGATCAAGCGCAACGAAGCGCCGATCCATGTGTCCAACGTCGCTCACGTCGATCCGACGTCGGGCAAGCCCACCCGCGTGGGTTTCAAAATTGAGGGAACCGGGGAGAAGAGCCGCAAGGTTCGCTTCGCCAAGCGCTCCGGGGAGACGATCGATGGCTGATGCCAAATATACGCCGCGCCTGAAGACGCTCTACACGACGTCGATCCGCGAAAAGCTGACGAGCCAGTTCAACTACACCAACGGCATGCAGATCCCGGCCCTCGACAAGGTCGTGATCAACATGGGTGTTGGCGAGGCTGTCGCTGACTCCAAGAAGATCCGCTCGGCCGTGGCCGACCTCGCGGCGATCTCCGGCCAGAAGCCGATCGAGACCAAGTCGCGCAAGTCGATCGCCACGTTCAAGCTGCGTGACGGCATGACGATTGGCTGCAAGGTCACTCTTCGCCGCGAGCGCATGTACGAATTCATCGACCGCCTGACCACGATCGCCCTTCCTCGCGTGAAGGACTTCCGCGGCCTGAACGGCAAGTCTTTCGATGGTCGCGGCAACTTCGCGATGGGTCTCAAGGAGCACACCGTGTTCCCCGAGATCAGCTACGACAACATCGAGACGGTCTGGGGCATGGACATCATTGTGTGCACGACGGCGCGCACCAACGACGAAGCGAAAGCACTCCTCACGGAGTTCGGCTTTCCCTTCCGCAACTAGGCGCGCTGGAGAGAAACGATATGGCTAAGAAAAGCTCGATCGAAAAAAACAACCGCCGCAAGCGGATGTCGGCTCAGTACGCTCCCAAGCGCGCTGAACTGAAAGCCATGGCGCTCGACGAAAGCCTTCCCCTGGAAGAGCGTTTCGAGGCGCGCATGAAACTGGCGAAGCTGCCGCGCAATTCCGCGCCGAGCCGGGTCCGCAACCGCTGCGAGATCTCGGGCCGTCCGCGCGCATACTAC
>CALMWO010000128.1 GCA_937873805.1 uncultured Hyphomonadaceae bacterium | reverse complement strand
GCCATTTTTTGCTGCGCGAGGTTTCAGCCTGAGTTCTCAGCTTTTTTTTCCTTTCTTTCGACAACAACACGCAACGACTGAAGAATCTTTCACAAAAACTCGTCGCGCCGACGGCAGTTCCAGCGATTCACTTCGCCGCGTTGCGCGTGTTCCCCGTCTGCAACAACACTGGTTGAGCTGGGGAACAGCAGCATGGTGTCATCGTTTGCAGATCATGAGACGCGAAAAGAAGAAGTACCAACCCGGCGCGCACGTCGTGTGGAAATGGGGCGAACACACGGCTCGTGGCGTTGTTCGAAAAGTCTTCACCCATCGTATCGAGCGCACAATGAAGGGCGCGACCGTCACACGCGCCGCCGACAAGAAGAACCCGGCCTACCTGATCGAACAGGAAGACGGCGACAACGTCCTGAAAAACCATAGTGAGCTGCATCCGGCCTGATCGGGATACGGCTCACTCGCCAAACATCTCGGGATCGAAAAGCTCCGGCGTCTTCCCACGCTTCTTGCGCGTCCTCTCAACTGTCACGCCGGGATAGCCCTTCAGCGGACCGACAGGCGCGCCCAGATAGGCCCAGTCCTGAAGCTGATCGATCGCGACATGATACTTCGTCTCGCGCCCCGTGCGGCCGGCGAACAGCGCGCGCGGAATGTTCACCATCTTCGGCGAATGCCCTCGCTCGAACATCAGCGGCGAGCCGCAGCGCGAACAGAAATGGCGCACATGCTTGCGCTCTGTATCGACAAAGCGCGCAACCATCGCCTCCCCCTTCTTGACGCGCACCTTGCTCTTCCAGCAGCCGACAAAGGTGGCGTAGGCGGCGCCATGGGCGCGGCGGGTCGCGGCCGAGTGATCGTGCCAGGCCCAGAACACCGGCACATCGACGTCGATCTCGACTGCGCCACACAGGCATTGGCCCGAAATCGTCGCTGCGGCGCTCATCCGGGGCGCTTTAGCCTTTGGAGGCCGTTCGGGCTTGATCCTGGCGGCCATGGCGCTTTGTCCCATCCATCTCGACGCGGGGCAGCAAACATTGGATAGTCCCCGTCAATCAAGGCTCTGGCCGAAATACTGACGTGCGAATGGCAGACGGAACACTCACCAAATCAGCGGGCGTGACCTCGGAAGGCTGGCTGACCGACAGCTGGTATTTCGCGTGCGCGTCGAAATCGCTGGCGCCGGGACAGCAATTCCGGCGGGTGATCCTGGGCCAGCCGGTCATGCTCGCGCGGACAGAAAAAGGCGAAGCGTTCGCGCTGCGCGATGTCTGCCCGCACAGGCTGGTCCCGCTGTCGGCCGGCAAGCAGATCGACACCAACGGCGAACCAACCATCCAGTGCCCCTATCATGGCTGGCGCTTCGGCACGGATGGCGGATGCAGGCACATGCCGTCGCTGGTGAAGACGGAAGACTTCGCCACCGACAAGGTGCGCGTGCGCCGTTACCCGGTGCAGGAAATCAACGGCATGATCTTCGTCTATGTCGCGGACAATCCGCGCAGCGATGATCCGCCAGCGGCCCCCGCGCCCGATTTCAATCTTGGGAAGCTCAAGCCGAAATTCGTCGTAGCGCAGATCTTCAACGCGCACATGGATGATGCGGTCGTCGGCCTGATGGACCCCGCCCACGTGCCCTTCGTCCACAATCAATGGTGGTGGCGCCCGCCGAGCACCGGATTGCGGCTCAAGGAAAAGCCGTTCGAGCCGGCGGAGCGTGGCTGGGCACTGGCGCGGCACAAACCGTCCGGCAATTCGCTGGCCTACAAGATGCTGATGGGCTCGGAAGTCACGACCGAGATCGTCTTCCAGATTCCCGGCTTCCGGTGGGAAATCATCGAGGCGAAGCAGGCCCGCATCTTTACGCTGACTTGCCTGACGCCGATCACGCTGAAGCAGACGCGCATCACGCAGATCACCTTCTGGCAGAACGCCCCCCTGCTCGACTTTGCGTTGCCTATCCTGATCCCGGCGGCTACGAAATTCCTCGGACAGGATGGCCACATGGTGAACCTGCAGAACCAGGGTCTCGCCTACCAGCAGAACATGCTCTGGATCGATGACATCGACGTGCAGGCCAAATGGTATCGCACGCTGAAAAAGGAATGGGCCACCGCCCGTTCAGAGGGCCGCCCCTTCGTGAACCCGATCGAGCCACGCATCCTGCGCTGGCGCAGCTAGGCGTGACGGCCTCGCGACGGAATGCACAGGCAAAGCCAGTTGAATTCTACGTCGACTGGGGCGAGGTTGCAGCCAACGGATGGCGGGCGTCCAAGGACAGTCTGCTACGGGAGGAATATGCATGAAACTGCGCGCGATGATGCGGCTGGCGGGGCTTGGCCTTGGCTTTGGACTACTCGCACTCCCGGCTGTGGCACAGGTCGCGCCGGATCATCCCGGCCGCGCCGTCTACAACAAGACCTGCGCCATGTGTCACGACAATCCGGGCGCAACACGCGCCGCCACCCTCGCCTCGATCCAGCAGCAATCGCCAGCGCGCCTGCGCGAAGTGCTCACCACGGGTGTCATGGCGCCGATGGCCGCCAGCCTCAGCCCGCAGGAAGTAACTGACGTCATCGCCTTCCTCACCGCCGGCCAGGCAACAGCGCCAGCTGCGTGGACCGACGCCATCATGTGCGCCGCAGACAAGCGTACGGTCAGCCCAGCTGCAACGATCATTTCGGCAGGCTTCGGCGTCGACAAAAACCAGACGCGCAATCTTTCAAGCGCACAGGCCGGCCTCAAGAAGGCCGACCTCACCAACCTCGAAGTCGCGTGGTCCATCGCCTTCCCGGGCCAGGGCGGCGGCACCGGCGCATCCGTATTGTCCGATGGCACGATCTTCGTGACGGGCGGACAGAAACTCATCGCGCTCGATGCGCAATCAGGCTGCGCAAAATGGACCTATGCTGGACAGTCGCGCAATACGCCGGCCATCGGCGAGATCGCCGGCAAGAAAGTTGTCGCGCTTTCCATCGGCCGCGACATCCATGTCGTCGACGCTGCAACGGGCGCGCTGGTGTGGAAGGCATCGGGCCAACCCGTGAATGGCACGGGCGGCAACATCCGTGGCGGGGTGATTTTCGCCAAGGACAAGATCATCGTTCCGCTGTCGGCTTCTGGCGTCGGCTCTGGCGCCAATCCGCGCACCGAGTGCTGCGCGGGCCACGGCTCGGTCGTCGCGCTGAACGCGGCAGACGGCAAGAATGTGTGGGAATACCACACCATGAAAGAGGCGGAATACAACGGCCAGGTCAGCTCGCTCGGCGTGAAGCAGATGGGCCCGTCAGGCGCACCGATCTGGTCGGTCCCCGTCTACGACGCCAAGCGCAACAACATCATCGTCACGTCGGGCGAGAACACGTCGCACCCCGGCACTGATACGTCTGACGCAGTGATCGCGATCAACCTCGATACGGGCAAGGTCGCCTGGCAGTACCAGGCGATGGCTGCGGACGTCTGGAACATGGCGTGCGACACGGGCTCGGGCACGAACGGTCCCAACTGCCCTGTGCTGTTCGGCGGCGACGGCCGCGACTATGATTTCGGCGCTGGCGCCGTCGTTGTTTCGGCAGGCGGCAGGGATCTCATCCTGGCCGGCCAGAAATCGGGCCATGTGTGGGCGCTCGATCCGCAGACAGGCAAGGTGATCTGGAGCCAGCGCGTGGGCGAAGGCACGGCTCTGGGTGGCATACACTGGGGCATTGCCACCGATGGCGTGAATTTCATCGCGCCGATCAATGATCCGCTCGGCATGTCGGCCAATAAGGCCTTCATCGCAAAGCCGGGCATGTACACGTTCGCCCTCAAGACCGGAAAGCCGGTATGGTCCTACGCCGCCCAGCCTGACTGCGCCGGCGCTCGCGCTACACTCGTGACCAACTGCGAGACGAAGTACGGCTTC
>CALMWO010000127.1 GCA_937873805.1 uncultured Hyphomonadaceae bacterium | reverse complement strand
AGCCCCCAGGGTTTCCGGGATGATTTTTTGTGTGGGTCAAAGCGGCCTGCAAAAAGCACAGGGCGTCAGCTTTCCGAAGAACTCATGTTGTCCACACGCGTTCATGCGACGCGTGGGCGGACCGACGGAGAAATGGCGATGATCCGCAACACCCAGCCGGCGATGCTCGCCGCAACCGCCATCGTTTCACTGGCTATAGGCTTCGGTGCGGCGACGCTGCTTCCATCGCGCAGCGGCCCCATCGAACCCATCATCGATACCGGAGCATGGCAGGAAGCCGCGCCCGCTGCGCTCGACGCACAACCGGCCAGCCTGACCGCCCGCCCCGTTCGTGTGGCGGGATGCAGCCAGTGGGATGTATCCGATGCTGCAATGGAAGAAGTGCTCGATGAAATGATCCGCCGCGGATGGCGGCCACCAACGCAAGGCGATGCGATCGCAGCGATGGATGTGGCACAGACCGCCGGCCTCTCCGCAACGGATCCAAGCGCGCCAATGCCCTACCGCCGAACCTGGACATCTCAGATCGCAAGCGACGAAGACGCGCCCGTCAATGAAGATGCGACAGCAGAAGCAGCGCCCGCAGATCAGCCCACGCCTCCTGCAGAAGCTGAAAAGCCTGCACCGCCGCAAGCTTAGTCGTCGCGCTTGACGCGATACTTGCCGCGACCGATGGCAAGCGCTTTGACAGCCCCACGAAACGTTCGCACCTCCTGCGCTGTCCACCCTGCCCGCGTGA
The DNA here is from genome assembly GCA_937873805.1 of uncultured Hyphomonadaceae bacterium. GTDB lineage: Bacteria > Pseudomonadota > Alphaproteobacteria > Caulobacterales > Hyphomonadaceae > UBA7672. The sequence continues at coordinate 1,074 of CALMWO010000127.1, read as the reverse complement.
ATGCATTGCGCAGGTTCAACACCATAGGTGCGCGCTTCGCTTCCGGGAAAAAGAAGCCGGCGCGATCAAGCTCTTCCTCGAAGTGCTCCATCATTCCAACCAACTCGTCCCGCGTCGCCGGTGCGTCGACTGAATCAGCGAACACCGCCGGCGGCCCGCTCGCGTCGGCCTCCGCGTAGCTGTGCGCCATCAGCGCCACCGCCTGCGCCAGGTTCAAGGACGTGAATGACCGGGACACCGGAAAAGACAGGATCGCATCACTCAACGCCACCGCTTCATTGGGTAGGCCCGAACGCTCTGCGCCAAACAGGATTGCGGTGCGTGGCTGTGTTCCACGGATGCGTACAACGGCCTCTGCGGCGCCCAGCACGGGCTTCTCCATGCCGCGCGGCCGCGCCGTCGTCGCCAGCACCAGCCCGCAATCCGCGATCGCGTCTTCGACCTGCTCGAACACCTGTACGGTCACGACTTCGGGAAGCGCTCCGGCGCTCATCGTCTCGGCGGCCGGGTTGGGCCAGCCGTCCCGCGGCGCCACCAGCCGCAGGTCGGTCAGGCCGAAATTCGCCATCACACGCGCCGCGGCGCCTATGTTCTCGCCCATCTGAGGGGCCACGAGGATAAAGGCAGGCGCAGTCATCTATCGTTGCTCATGCATGTTCAGGCGCGCCAACAAGCAGGTTCCAGAGCATTTTTGGCTATGGATCGCTTCCCGCGAACGTGTTTTCCCGCTGCGTATTGTGCCCGCAACTACGTCTGATATAGCCCGGCTCAGAACCTCGACGTAAGTCCGGTTACGTCGCCTTTCAGGAGTTTGCCATGCCCGTCATCAAGGTCGCCAATCCCGTCGTCGAAATGGACGGCGATGAGATGACCCGCATCATCTGGGCGCTCATCAAGGAGCGCCTGATCCTCCCCTATCTCGACATCGACCTGAAGTATTACGACCTCTCGATCGAGAACCGTGACGCCACCAACGATCAGGTGACCATCGATTCGGCTGAGGCGACCAAGAAGCACGGCGTCGCGGTCAAATGCGCGACCATCACGCCGGACGAAGCCCGCGTCGAAGAATTC
>CALMWO010000126.1 GCA_937873805.1 uncultured Hyphomonadaceae bacterium | reverse complement strand
GCCGAAGCTGGCGCCGAGATGGAACCAGAGGGCCGTGTCCTTCGGCGCCGGCGCCTGGTTCTTGTGGAACATGTCAGCGCCGAAGTCGGTCCATTCATGCCCGGATGTGGCGATGAACAGCCAGCGGACGGGAAAATTCTTTGCAACAGCCCACTCTGCCAGAGCGCGTGACATAGCGATGCCGGGACCGCGCTCGCCGCCGCAGGTAAACCAGCCGCTCTGTGGCGTCGAGATGATGACCCACGGACCCGCCGTACCGTGGCGGGCGTTCGTGTTCTTGCCGTTCCTGAAGACGCCCAGACCTTCGATGACAAGCTTGCCCGGCAGCTTGGCTGCGAGCGCAGCTTCGAGGCGCGGCTTTTCCTTCTCGCCGATCTGCAGCACCGGGATTTCCATCAGCATCTCGACCGGCGTGTTGATGGCGACGACTTCGCCTGAAGGGCCGGACATCACGGCGACAATGCCGACAGCGCCGGCAAGGCTGCATCGTTCGAAGATGGCGCGATAGGCGGCGCCCGGTGATGGAGCGCCCGGCTGACGCGGCACATGCACAAGCGCGATCTTGCCCGACACATCGGCGGGGGACTTGTCGTTCCACCAGGCGAGCGGCGCGTTGACGCCGCCTTCGGGCGTGAACGAGAGTGGCGGCTGCGCGAAGCCATCGAACGCCTCATCGCCGATACGAAGCTTTGCGACTTTCGTATCCGCGTTCGGCACGGAGAATTCTGTCTGCTCGATCTCGTAACCGAGTTCGCGCCAGCGCTTGGCAAACCACTCGGAGGTCGCGACATCGCCGGGGCTTCCAGTTCGATGCGTGCCGAAGCCGACATAGGATTCGACATCGGCCATCAGCTTGGCGCCGGCGAAGGGATCGGCGCTGGGGGCAACCGTTGCAGTCGAAGACGCAACAACCGGCTGCTCCTGTGTGCATGCCGCCAGCGTCAGAGCGCCAGCACCCGCCAGCAATTCGCGCCTGTTCATGTCGTCGCTCCTGTGGCCCCACCTGCTCATAGTCTTTGAGCGGATGGAGCCACAAGGCAACGTCTGGCTTCTTACTTTGCAGCCATGGTCTGCCGCGACTCGACAGCTTTTGCGGCGGCCTTGCCCGTTACCTCGGACATGTGATCGAGCGCGCTTTCCAGTTCGCCCAACCCCTGTGTGGCTGACCTGATCTCGATGATCAGATCATGCAGCTCGTCTTCAGGCATATAGGCGCGGATCGAATCCCATCCAAACCACCCGTCGCGAGGCTCGAAGCCCAGGATCTGGCCACGGCGCATGGGGATCAACGCCGTGATCCGCGCCATCTGCTCAGAGGGCGTGTGGATCGTCACGCTGTGAACGGGCTCGAGAAGCACAGGGCCGCACTCGGGGAGCGCCAGGTTGACGCCGATACGCGCGGCGGTTCGGAAAGCGATCTCGGACGAGTCGACCGCGTGATAGGAGCCATCAAGCAGCGTTACTTCCACATCGACAACGGGGAAGCCGAGCGAGCCCTTCTGGAGCGCATCACGCACGCCTTCCTCCACCGCGCCGAAATACTGCTTCGGAACGACGCCGCCGTGGATCTTCTGGCTGAAAGTCAGCCCACTGCCACGGATGCCGGGGCGCACCTCCAGAACGACATCACCGAACTGGCCGTGACCGCCCGACTGCTTCTTGTGCCGGCCGCGTTGCGTCGAGGCGCCGCGGATGGTTTCGCGGTAGGCCGTCTGCGGGCGATGCGCGGCGACGCTGACGCCGAATTTTCGTTTCAGACGATCGAGTGCAACGCGCAGATGCATTTCGCCCTGCCCCTTGAGACGAAACTCACGTGTTGCCGTGTCGGGGCCAAAATCAAGCGCACCATCTTCATCGACAAGCCGCGACATTGCGGCGGCCAGCTTCACGTCGTCTGCGCGGTTCTGCGTTTCGACTGCGAGCGCGTAAACCGCAGGACGGCCGACCTGCGGTGCCTTCGATATACGAGCAACGCCATCTGCACTTATCAGGTCGCCGCGTTTCGCCTTGTCGAGACGCCCCAGGCAGACGATGTCGCCCGCCACCGCCTTGTCGAGCTTGGCCTGTGCTTCACCGTGCAGCGAGAAGATGCCGGCGACACGTTCAATCGTTCCATCCGGCAGGGTGATGGCGTCGCCATCGGCGATTTCACCCGACATCACGCGAACCAGTGTCTGCCGCCCTGCCTGTCCGACATGTTTTGTCTTGAGCACTAGCGCCGACTTTCCGTCCGCGCCAGTTCGCTGCGCGGCAGCGTCGAGCTTTGGCAGCTCGTGGCGCATGGCTTTCAGAAGACGGCGGATGCCGGAGCCATTTTCCGCTGAGCCTAGGAAAACGGGGACGATCTGCACGCGACCGAGTTCGTCCGCGAGGTCGGACATGACATGGTCGCGGCCGGGATCATTCTCGTTGATGAGGTCTTCCATCAGGCGGTCGTCAAAATCCGCCATCTGTTCGAGCATGTGATAGCGCGCTTCAACCTCGCGCACTTTTTCCTGCTCGGGAATCTGGATGAGTTTCGAGGGCTTTCCGGATTCATATTTGTAGGCCCGCTCCAGAGCGAGATCGATGTAACCGAGAGCGCCGGAGCCGTTCCAGATTGGTATCTGCCGGGCGACGAGCGGTTCAAGACTGTACGGCTGCAGGGCTGCGATCAGATCACGTAGACCACCGCGGGCCTTGTCCACCTTGTTGACGAAGATGCAGTGGGGCGCTTGCAGTTCATCCAGCCGGCGCAACAGGGGTTGCAAGAGACTGGCGCGGGCAGGATCGGGGTCGGCCACGACAATGGTGAGATCTACAGCGGGAAGAACCGTGTCCGCTTCACTCGCGAAATCGACCGAGCCGGGACAATCGAGCACGACATACCGATCCCCCAGATAATCGAAGCCAGCGACATTGAGTTCCGTCGATAGCCCACGGGCTCTCGCTTCCTCGCTTGCGTCACCAACCGATGTTCCCTGCGAGACCGATACCTTTTGCTGGATCCGCTCTGCAGCATGGAGCATCGATTCAAGCAGGCTGGTTTTCCCAGCCCCGCAGGGTCCGCTTAAGGCGACCGCACGCACGGTCGCCGCCTTTCCTCTGTCCATGGCCTATCTCCTTCACACATGGGGTGAAGGGCCGCGGGCCGGTCCTCGTGGGACGCGGAATACTCAACGCCTAGAGGGCCGTACCCACGGCCCGGGCATCAGGATCGTGCGCCCCTCGTGACCGGCGATCAAGCCTTGGCGTGAGGATGTGCGTGAATTGATCTCGAAATTGTCAGGAGCTCCCGCAAGGGCGCCAGTCGCAACGTCATTGATTACGAACGCAGCCTACGCGACGCTAACGTCAATCGCAGGGAGGCGAGTGAGCCATGAAAAGAGCGCTGATTGCGTCGATGGTTCTTGTGTGCAGTGCAGCGCCGTCAGCGCTGGCGCAGGCAGGATACGAGAAGCCGAAAACAAGCTGGGGCGTGCCTGATTTCCAAGGCTTCTGGACCAATCAGTCGCTCACGACGATGCAGCGCCCCGAAGGCGCCGAGAAGCTGGTGCTGACGCAGCAAGAAGCCGAGCAGCTTACCCATCGGAACGTCTATTCAGCCGCGGAGCGCGAAGAGGCAGGCGCGTCCAAGCTGGATGAGAAATCGTCGGCGGAACTTCTGTCCGACAAGAACGCCTCGCGCGCCTACAACCGCTTCTGGATGGACCCGGGCACGAGCTATGCGCAGGTCAAGGGCGAGTATCGTTCGTCGTGGATCACATCTCCGGCCAATGGCCGAATTCCGTACACGGAAGCCGGCATCAAGGCGAACATGCGTTCGTCGAGCTTCGACGATTACGAAATCCGACCGCTGCCGGAGCGTTGCCTGATGAGCTTCACCGGCAGCGCCGGCCCGGTGCTTGGCAACGGCATGTACAACAACACGCTGCAGATCGTTCAATCACCCACGTCGGTCATGTTCCTTGCGGAAATGATCCACGACGTGCGCGTGATCCCGATCGTTAAATCGGCCGCCGAGGCCAAGCATGGTCCCAGCGAAATCCCGAGATGGGGCGGCGATTCAGTCGGCTGGTATGAAGGCGACACGCTGGTGGTGCATACCATCAACTCGCATCCCAGACAGCGCTCCTACATCACGACCAAGGGTCAGGTGACCGAACGCTACACGCGCTGGTCGGCTGACGAGATCTTCTACGAGTTCAAGGTCGAGGATCCGACGCTGTACACCGAAAGCTGGGGCGGCGAGCAGACGCTGCGCGTCTCGCCCGAGCCGCTCTATGAGTATGCGTGCCATGAGGGCAACTACGCCCTCCCCGGTATTCTTGCCGGTGCGCGCAAGCTTGAAGCGGAAGGCCGTCCGCATCCGATCGAGAAGCCGATCTTCGCCGGCGTCGACGTGTCGGACGGCGAATAGTCAGGTCACATCGCGGGCAAGGTCGGGAAACACCTTTCCGACCTTGCCCAGCAGATAATCGCCATAGGCGCCGGTGAACGCGTGCAGGTTTGCCTTGTCCCAGCGTTGCGTGCTGTCATCGCTGGCGGTGTGGCCGGGGAGCGGTACGACCTGCGCGTCAAAGCCCGGGTCGAAGAAAAACGGGAATGACAGGCGCGAACGGCCGCTGCTGTTGAGAACACGGTGCGGCGTCGAGCGATAGACGCCACCGGT
>CALMWO010000125.1 GCA_937873805.1 uncultured Hyphomonadaceae bacterium | reverse complement strand
GCTCGAACACGGCGCGGTGGTGATTGCGGCCATCACGAGCTGCACGAACACCTCGAACCCCAGCGTCCTGATCGCCGCCGGCCTGCTGGCGCGCAACGCCCGCGCCCGCAACATCTCGACGAAGCCGTGGGTGAAAACCTCGCTCGCGCCGGGCAGCCAAGTCGTTACCGACTATCTCAACAAGGCCGGCCTCTCCGACGATCTCGACGCCCTTGGCTTCAACCTTGTCGGCTATGGCTGCACCACCTGCATCGGCAACTCCGGCCCGCTGCCCGAGAACGTCTCAAAAGCCATCGCTGAGGGCGATCTCGTCGCCACGTCGGTGCTGTCGGGCAACCGCAACTTCGAAGGCCGCGTGAACCCGGACGTGCGGGCGAACTATCTCGCCTCCCCGCCGCTGGTCGTCGCCTACGCGCTGGCCGGCTCGATGAACATCGACATCACGAAAGACCCGATCGGCTATGACGACGCGAAAAAGCCCGTCTACCTTTCGGAAATCTGGCCCTCAACGCAGGAGATCGCCGAGACCGTCCGCTCCGTCGTGACGGCGGAAATGTTCGCCACGCGCTATTCGGACGTCTTCAAGGGCGACACCGAGTGGCAGAAGATCAAGGTCGAAGGCGGCGCCACTTATGGCTGGCCGATGGCCTCAACCTACGTTCAGAACCCGCCCTATTTCGAGGGCATGACGATGACGCCGGAGCCCATCACCGACATCACGAACGCCAAGGTGCTGGCGCTGTTCGGCGATTCGATCACCACCGACCACATCTCGCCCGCCGGCGACATCTCGGCCAAGGGCCCGGCTGGCAAATACCTGCGCGAACACCAGGTGCCGGTGACGGACTTCAACTCCTACGGCGCGCGTCGCGGCAACCATGAAGTCATGATGCGCGGCACCTTCGCGAACATCCGGATCAAGAACCACATGGTCCCGGGCGTCGAAGGCGGCGTCACCCTGAAGAACGGCAAGCAGGAAGCGATCTACGACGCGGCGATGGAATACGTCGCCGAGAAGACGCCGCTGGTGATCTTCGCGGGCAAGGAATACGGCACCGGCTCGTCGCGCGACTGGGCTGCCAAGGGCACCCGCCTGCTCGGCGTCCGCGCCGTCATCGCGGAAAGCTTCGAGCGCATCCACCGGTCCAACCTGATCGGCATGGGCGTGCTTCCGCTGCAGTTCGCCGAGGGTCAGAGCTGGCGCACGCTCAAGCTGACCGGCGCCGAAACCGTGAGCATCAACGGCGTCGCCGGCCTGCTCCCGCGTCAGGTTGTCTCGGTCGATGTGGTTTACGCCGATGGGGCGAAGGTCTCATTCGAGGCCAAGGTCCGCATCGATACCGAAAATGAGCTGGATTACTTCCATAATGGCGGCATCCTGCACTACGTTCTCAGGGAACTGGCCCGGGCTTCGTGAGGAGGGGTAACGCCCTCTTGATTCGGAGTTTCGTGCTAGTGCGCGATAATCGACCCGTAATGAACTCGATCGCTGCACGTATTTTCTGCGCTGTCATGGCGCTTGCCCTAGCGCCGGCCGCCCTGGCCCAGCGCGGCGGCATGAACGTGCCTGAGCATGCCGTGCGTCCCGTGGTCATGGAGCTGTTCTCCAGCCAGGGCTGCGGCAATTGCCCGGCTGCGAACGCCAACATGGAAAAGCTGTCGGAGCGGTCCGACGTGATCGCGCTCACCTATCCGGTGAACATCTGGGACTATCTCGGCTGGGACGACACGTTCGCCAAGCCGGAATTCACCGAGCGCCAGAAGCGCTATAATCGCGCGCTGGGCTATCGCGGACCCTACACGCCGCAGGTTGTCTATTCCGGCTATCTCCACGGCCCGGGAACAAGCATTGCGCGGATCGAGCCGAATTTCGCAAAGCGCGACATCACGCCTTATCCGGCTGGCGTCGCATTTGAAGGCGACACGGTCTCCATTTCCGGCGCCCTGCCTGCCAAGGTCAGCAAGGCATCGGTCGTCGTCGTGCGCTTCCGCCCCGGCCAGACGAAGGTCACGCCCGCGGGCGGGGCCAACAAAGGCAAGGCGATGACCTACTGGAACCTCGTCACCGGCTTTGAAACGCTGGGCGAGTGGAAGGGCGGCACGCAGAAGTTCGCCGCGAAGTGCGACCGTGGTTGCGTCGTGCTGGTGCAGAAGGAAAGCACCGAAGGCGCCATCATTGGCGTGGCGCAGAAGAAGTAGCGCGCTAGTCGACGATCGCGGCGAGCGGCGTCGAGAACCCACCCCAGTCCAGCTCGGTGAGCGCGAACGCCCACGGCGCGGCTTTCGTGTTGACGGCTTTTGCCTGTTCGACCGCTTCTGGCGTTGCCGTGTCGGTTGTCGCGGCGCTGATCGTGATCCAGCCATGATCGTCCTTGCGCCAGCTGCGCGCGACGATGAACACGCCGGATTTCGTGCGCGTGATGTGCTCCGCCACGGGCGCGCCGATGGCGATGCTCGTCGCGGGCGTCACGTCTATCGGCGAAAGCCGCGTCAGCGCTTCAGCGGGCACGGTGGGCGCAAGGGTGGCCACGAGGGGCCGCGCGTCGTAAGGCGGCGCAAGGCTGAAGCTGCTGTCGGTATTTGCGGTGAGGCTATAGGCCGGGCCCTGAGCAGGGCGCACGTCGACGCCTGCAATGTCCTCCGGCTTCAGCGGCGCCACGTCGATATCGAGCCAACGCATAGCGCGTTGCAACGGCGGCAGCACGCCATTGCCAACCACCCACGCCTGAAGGTCGTCAGGCTTGCGTATATAGGAGCGGCCATCGCGATAGCCCGCCAGCAGCCTCGCGAAATTCTCGCCGGAGCCATCGCCGACTTCGAGGAGGGCGCCTGTGCCGCCGGCCGTCGGATCGCCAAGACCGATGCGATCGAACTTCTTCTCGTCGCGCGTCATCGGCCGGGCGTAGGTGATGAAGGCGAGCGCGTCCGTGAGTTCGCGGATGCGCGCGGGATTGACGGGGTAGTTGCCTTTCTCGGGCATGACCCAGCCATCGGCATTCTTGACGAGGTGATAGTTCTCCTCGCCCGTCGTCACCATGATGAGCGAAACAAGGCCAGCCTTGCTCTCGAAAGCCGGCAGCACACGCTGGCCGACTTCGGACCGCGGCAGCTCTTCGGCGGGCGGGATGAAAGACGCAGCGCCGACCAGCGCCGAGGCGCCGGCCGCAGCCGCAAGAATGATCAGGGTGCGGCGGCGCATGGCCGCTGATGCGCTGGTCATCTCGCCCCTCCCCTGCGCCGCGAGCGCCAGATGAACATGCCGATGCCGATCAGGCCGACGAAGATCGGCGGCAGCCACACGTTGACGAACTGAAGCTGTCCGGCGAGCGCATCAATGTCGCGGCGGAATTCACGCTCGACGCCGCGAAGCTGCTTGCGGATCTCGGCGGCCTGCTCGCGATAGCTGGCGATCTCGGCCTGCTCGTCTGCAGTCAGCGCAGCGCCGCTGGTGCGGCGGGCCTCGAGGAGCTTAAGGCGGCCTTCGGCGTCGGCGAGCAGTTTCTCGAGGCGCTGCTGTTCTTCATAGAGGCGGTCGCGCGCCGCAGCGCGGAGCGCGTCGACGCGATCCATCGGTCGTGCTGCCGGGGCACGCGACCGGAGCGCGGTAAGCGCTTCATCGCCGCCGAGATTGTCGAGCGCGTTGAGGATGAAGGCGGCGTTGTCCGCTATGGCGGTGTTGTTCTGCGGGTTCACATAGAAACCGTCGTCGAACGCATCGGCATCGGCCACGAACACGATCTCCGCCGGATCTGTCGAACGGGAGGCATAGGGCGGAACCTTGGCCATCTCCTGGCGCTCGAGGTCGGCCAGAACAGGGTCGGGCTGCGGCGGCGCCGATGGCGGCAGCGAGAAGGACGAGCGTAGTTCACCTGAGAGGCGGCCCGCGAGGATCTGCGGTGTATCCGACGCAACATAGGCTTCGAGGACTGCGCGGGGCGTCGGATCACTCTTGGCGATGGCGGATGAAATCAGCGCGGCTTGCGCGGTGGTCTCCACCAGGGTCGTGAATGTGGCTCCCGTCGGCGGGGTCGCTATGAGATGGCCGGGGGCGCCAAAGTTTATCGGGCGCGAAAGGTCCGCCGTGATCACATCGGTCTTCGACATCAGCGCTGGTGGAACAGCCGGGAATAGCGGCTGGCCGACGACCTGACGACGGCCACCGCCAGCATCGACATTCACCGGCAGAGCCAGCGTGCGATCGGCTACCGTATCAGGACCGATCGCAACACCGAGCATCTCGCCAAGGCGGCCGAGGCTGGAGGCGGGTATCGCCTGCTGTCCGGGCTGGATCATGGAAACGCGAGACACCGGATCAAGCGCGATAAGGGCCCTGCCCTTATGCACCATGAACTGGTCGACGACGTATTGCTGCCATTCGTCGAGCGGGCCGGGGTGGATCATCATCAGAACGTCGGTTCCGACCGGCAGGGCGCGGAAATCAGGCGGCACGATCTCGATGTCGAAAGCGCGCTTTGCCTCACGCAGCACGAAGGCAGCGCCCGGTTCGGACGGATCAGCCTGATAGGCCAGCAGCGAGGAGATCACCGCGATCTTAGGCGGCGAAGGATCATCGAGTTGCGAGATCAGGCGAACAAGTTCGTATTCCAGCAGGGCGTCGCGTTCGGGCGCGAGGAAGGGAATGGCGATGTTGTCGTCGACCGTGTTGTGGCCAATGACGCCGAAATAGATCGGGTCGGGACCGTTGGTGGGCGCTGGCGTGAGGCCGGCCGCGACGACGCGGTCTTCTTCATCCGAAAATGGCTCGGGTTCCGTCTCGCGAAACTTCACCTTGCCGCCGCTTTGCGCCGCGATCTCGTTCATCAGCTGGCGCACGCGATCGGCATGGGCGCGGATGGCCGGGAATTCCGCGCCGACGCCGCGCGAATAGACAAGCTCGAGTTCAACGGGCTCGACCAGCCGCTGGACCACGCGCCTGGCGGAACTCGACATTGTGTAGAGGCCATTCGCCGTAAAGTCGGCGCGGGCGGGAGCAAGCCATTTCCAAGAGGCGAGATTCAGCCCCACGAAAACAATGGCGACCAGCAGGCTGGCGAGGATGGCGTAATGGCTTCTGCGCATCAGCCACCCTTCCTTGCACTGACCCATATCGCGTTCAGGGCAAGCCAAACTGCGATGAAGCCGATGTAGAAAACCAGCGCCCGCATCTCGAGCACGCCACGCTGGGCGGCTTCAAAATGCGTGATGAGCGAGAATGACGCCATGGCTTCGGCAAGGCCCGGGCCGAACGCTGATGAGAGGCCCGATGTGACGACAGGCAATCCTGCGGCGGTGAAAAGGAAGCCAACAGCGACGGAGAGCACGAAGGCGATCACCTGGTTTCCGGCAGCCGCTGAAAGTGCGCAGGCGATGGCGAGATAGCTGCCGGCCATCAGGAAGCTGATGACATAGGTGAGGAAGATCGCAGCATTGTCCGGCGCGCCGAGCCAGTTGACCGACATCCAGATCGGCGTGGTCAACAGGAGGGCTGCGGCGGCGACGGTCCACGCGGCAAGGAATTTGCCGAGCACAAGCGACCATGTCGGCGCTGGCAGCGTGAGCAGGAGTTCGAGCGTCCCTCCCCTCGCCTCGTCGGCCCAGAGGCGCATCGCGATGGCGGGCAGGAAGACGAGATAGAGCCAGGGGTGGAACAGGAAGAAGGGCGCGAGGTCGGCCTGGTTGGTGTCGAAGAAGCGGCCGATCTGGAAGGTGAAGGAGCCGAGAGCGATCAGGAATATCGCGATGAAGACGTAAGCCAGCGGCGTCAGGAAGTAGGCGGCGAGTTCGCGCACGTAGACCGCGCGCAGCGCATTGCCGGCCTGGCGCATGTTGAGGGCGAGGCTTTCGTTCACGCCGCCTTCTCCGCCTGAGTCAGCTTATGGAAGGCGTCTTCGAGTTTTCCGCTCGGCGTGCGAGCGGCGATTTCGGCGGGCGTTCCGTCCGCCTTGATATCCCCGCGATCGATCAGCACGGCGCGGGTACACATGGCTTCGACTTCATCGAGCTGGTGCGTCGAGATCAGGATAGCCTTCTGCTTTGCCATCCGGGCGATGAGCGCACGCATGGCGATCTTCTGATTTGGGTCGAGGCCATCTGTGGGTTCATCGAGGATCAGCACCGGCGGATCATGGACGATTGAGCCGGCGAGCGCGACACGGCGGCGATAGCCTTTCGACAGCGTCTCGATCGGGCGCGAAATCACATCGGTGATCGCGGCGTCCTCTGCGACGCGGGCAATCGCGTCTTTCGCCGCCGCCCTGTTGAGGCCGTGGGTTCTGGCGAGGAAGCCGAGGAAGTCGCGGACCGACAGGTCGAAATAGAGCGGCGCGCCTTCGGCGAGGTAGCCGAGGGCGAGCTGGGCCTTCGTTCTGTCTGACAGGATCGAGACGCCGTTGATCAGGGCGTCGCCCGAATCGGGTTCCAGGAAGCCGGCGATCATGCGGAGCGTCGTGGACTTGCCGGCGCCATTGGGGCCGAGGAAGGCGACGGTTTCGCCGGTGGCGACCGAAAAGCTGACATTCCGGACCGCCTGTCTGGGCCCGAAAGACTTGCTCAGGGCATCGACCTTCAGCGCCTGCATGGGGATCCGATGACCAGTTGCTGGACCAATTGCCGGAGTAGGCCCGGCTACGCCTGGGAATTTAGCGAAGGAAGCGGCAAGGCGGTGAAAATTCGCCCAATACGAATCATTAAAACGCGCTCGAATTCGTTAATTCGGCCCCGGTCGAAGGCCAGAGCACAAAGCTTCGCCCCGGAGGGAAAAGTATCTGATTTTCAGGAGATTAGGTGTCGGACGGACCGTCAGTCGCAACCCTGGGGGGCTGGGGGGCTGTTGGGTCCAAGGTCGGCGTCTTAACCATCCGCCCGACGTTGTTAACTTCGCCTGAGTTGGTGGCGTTGGCTAGTCCTAAATGCGGTCTTATTGCGAAATCTCTGTAATGATCCCAGCTTGGATCTATCGTCGGTTTCGTTCTCCGTGGGAGCGCTCATGACAGATCAGACGCACGCTGGAATCATTCCTTCCCCTTCTGGCCCTGCGGCTGCGCAGAAACGTGTGTGGTTTGACCGAAAAGAGCTCGATCTGATCCTTCGGACCTATGGGCGGCTCGTGGCCGAAGGCGAGTGCCGCGACTACGCGATCGGCGCTCATGGCGACCATGCCCTCTTCCACATGTTCCGCCGGGCCTCTGAAGCGCCCACCTATGTTGTGGAAAAACGGCCCGAGCTGGCGCGCAAGCAGGGCGCTTTCTCGGTGAGCAACGGCACGGGACAGATTCTGAAGCGGGGTCAGGAGCTGGCGCCGGTGCTGCGCGTGCTCGACAAGAAGCGCTTCAACGTCGTCGATTGAACAACTCACAATCGATCCACAGGCCGGCATCCACATCTGTTGGGAAGCCGACATGAAAAAGCCCCGGCGTCACCGCCGGGGCTTTCCATTTTCGTTGTCTCGCAGCGCTTATTCGCGCGAGGAGAGGAACATCAGCACGATGCGGAACATGTTGATGAACGAGATGAAGAAGTTCAGCGCACCCCAGTTCGTCATCACCGCCAGCGAGCGGGCGTCGCCGTCGAAGGCGTAATAGCCGCTTTTCAGCTGCTGCGTTTCAACCGCGATCAGCACGGCCGAGAGCGCGAACACGGCGCCCATGATGATCCATTCCATCATCGACGAGGCCGGCAGGATGAAGTTCAGGAGCGACAGGGCGACAACGCCCCACAGCGCCATGATGGCGAACGAGCCGATGCCCGACAGGTCGCGCTTCGTGGTGTAGCCGAACAGCGAGAGAGCGCCGAAGGCCGAAGCGGTGATCAGGAAGGCCTTGGCGATGGTGACGTAGGTGAGCGACATGCCGATGCCGCCGCGCGTCATCGATTCAGCGCCGCTTTCCGCCATCAGCACCCAGATGCCGAGGCCCAGGCCCATCATCACGACGATGGCCCAGTACATGATGCCGGTCGCGAGCGGCGACGGGTTTTTCATGAAGAACATCGAGCCGAGCAGGAGAACCACCGGGCCCCACTGGACGACCAGAGAAAGCGGCGAGTTGAACACGAGTTCGGAGACGGCCGGCACCGTGCCGGCGACATAGGCAAGCACGCCGGCCAGCAGGATGCCGAGCCCGAGCTTGTTGTAGACGCCCAGCATGAATTTGCGGAGGCCGGCGTCCGTGGCCATATCGCCCGTCTGAGCGCCTGTGCGCTGCGGGGCGTACTGGAAGTCAGCCATGGTGGTCTCAACCTTCTTGTCGACGCTGCGAGCAAACGCAGCCGATTGCCTGAAATAATGGGCATTCGCTTGCAGCAATGCAAGTAAATCCGGGGTTTACGCAGGCCAGTTGGCGCGTCTGTGATCGATATAAACACGCCGCTAACGTTGATTCCGCTGAGACTCCTGCCCGCCGGGGAGGCGTAAGCTGCATTACGCAGCTTCTGGATATTTTCGCAGCAGCCCGGCTCGGTTAATTGAAGGCGATGAGCCTTCGCCTGTTCATTGCCATTCCCGTCCCCGAAGACATCACCGAGCGGCTGTTGACGCTGGAAACGGATGTGCCCGGCGCGTCGTGGCGGCTGCCGGAGCATTTTCATCTGACGCTGCGCTTTCTTGGCGAGATCGACGAAGCCGTGGCGCGCGACGTCGATGACGAGCTTGGGCGGATCGTGGCGGCCCCGTTCGAGATTGCGCTGGCAGGCGCGGGAAGCTTTGGCGGCAAGGAGCCGAGCGCACTTTGGGCGGGCGTCGATGCGCCGGCTGACCTCGCGCGGCTGGCTGCAAGTTGCGAGAGTGCGGTGCGACGGGCGGGGCTGATGCCGGAGCCGCGCAAGTACAGGCCGCATGTCACCCTCGCCTACTGCCATGGGACCGCGGATTTCGATGTCGCCAACTTCCTGCAGGATGCGGCGGAGTTCAGAACGGACAGGTTCTGGGTCGATCATTTCTGCATGTATTCCTCGCGCGCGACCAAGGCGGGCAGCCGCTATGTCGAGGAAGCGGTCTATCCGCTGACGGGCGTTAGCGCGTAAACGCGCGTCCTCGATCGCACAGGCGCGATCGCCCTGCGGGATGCTGTAGCGCTGGCCCGATAGCGGGCCGGGGACGCGGGATGGCCCCGCGTGGTTTGGGCATCCGCTCGGGTGAGCGGCTACCGGCAGTGGAAAAAGAAACGCGATCATCCCGCGTCCCCAGTGATCGTTATCCGCCAGCTGTCCCGCAGAGGTGTTTCACCTCTTGGGGACCCGCCGCCGGCGACGGCAGGGCCGGGCTGTTCTGTCCCGGTCCCCTGAAACCTCCCCGCGTTGGCTGCACAAGCATGCATTCCGCAGGGCTTTGACCGCTCGACCACATCACCCCCGCGCCGTTGAACATCGCGACTGCCCGCCTTGCGGAGGTGATGGGGTAATATCTCACGGGATTGGGCGGTGGGGATGGATGGCGCCAGATCCCGCAGCGGGTTTTGTGGTGAGCTTTGAACGTGCGGGGGAAATACCTTCGCGGGTGATTTTGGATTCCGCGGAGTTCGGGCATCAAGCGCTGTCATCCTCGGGCTTGACCCGAGGA
>CALMWO010000124.1 GCA_937873805.1 uncultured Hyphomonadaceae bacterium | reverse complement strand
TGACAAGATCCCCTACTTCACCACGGGTGCTGCCAGCATCTCGGCGGTGGCGGCCATGAAGGCGGTGTTTCCGGAAGCGGACGCCAAGGGCCAGATCGCGATACCGGCGACGGGCGACAAGCCGGAACGTGTGGAGCGGCCGGTGGCGGTGATCGCAGGCGAAGGTGGGCGCAGCTATCTGGTGACGGCGAAGGAGCATGTGGAGACGTGCCATGTCTGCTCGGCGTCGATCTCGGTGTTCTATCTGCAGGGCGCGGGCGACAGGCTGTCGGTGACGTCGAGGCATACTGATCTCTACGAGCCAGGCGGCTGGGGACAGCCGGGTGAAATCGCGGCGCTAACCCTTCCCCGCAATGGCGGGATCGGGATGACGGACGAATCCGGGTATACGGCGCAGGGCTGCACGGCGGTGAATGTGTCGGCCTATCGCTTCGACGAGGCGGGGCCGAAGGAGATTCTCGATCGCGCGCCGCTGGCTTACGTGATGGATGCGACTGACATTGGCGGCGAGATCATCAAGCCGTTCACGGCGGATGCCGACTTCGCCATCAACTATGTGGGCAATAATTCGAGCGTGCCGGTCGATACGACTGTGACGTGGCAGATGCAGAACGGCGTGCTGGTGCAGAATTCCGGGCGGATACCGGACGCTGTGGCGCAGGGGTGTTGAGCGTAGGGCGCCTCTTCAGATGCACCGTGCCGATGTCGCACGCTGACGGTGCATTTACGCTTCGCTTCAATGCACCCTACGCCGCGAAGCGGTCTGCGGGGCGCGGACGATAGGAGCGGACGAAGGCGTCGAATTCGTCGGCGGGGAGCGGCGGGGAATAGTAGTAACCCTGCCCGATCGTGCAGGCGCGGCGGAGCAAGAAGTCAGCCTGTTCTTTCGTCTCCACGCCTTCAGCGACAGTTTCCTGGCCGAGCGCTTCGGCCATGGCGAGGATCATCTCGACGATGGCGGGGGCGTGCGGATCGGTGGACAGCGCGCGGACGAATTGTTGGTCGATCTTGAACACGTCGAACGGCAAGCGCGTGATCGCGGCGAAGTTGGAATGCCCGGTGCCGAAATCGTCGATGGCGAGACGAACGCCGCGATTGCGCAGCGGCCACATGATGCGCGCGACGCGATCCGCATCGGCAACAGCGGCGCTTTCGGTGATTTCAAGTTCGAGCAATTCGGGCGGCAGGCCGCTGTCGTCGAGCGCCTGGTAGACCGAGTTGATGAACTCTGGATCGTCGAACTGGTGCGGCGAGACGTTGACCGCGATCGAGGAGACGATGCCCTTGGCGTTCCAGCCAGCGGCGGCAAAGCAGGCGTCACGCATGACGCTTTTGCCGAGGACGTGGATGAGACCCAGCTCTTCCGCGATCGGGATGAAGACACCGGGAGACACGATCGCGCCATCGGGCCGGCGCCAGCGCGCGAGCGCCTCTGCCCCCACAAGCTCGCCGGTTTCGAGCCTGACCTTGGGCTGGAAGACGGCGACGAATTCGCCGCGTTCGAGACCTTCGCGCAGCTCACCCTCTAGCTTCGACTTTGCGTGCGCCTTGACGATCAGGCTCTTGTCGAAGAAGGCGCGGCGGGCGCCGGATTGGCCCTTGGCTTCCTTCAGCGCGACTTCGGCCACCTTCATCAGATCCGCGCCTGTGGCTGCATCCTGCGGCGCACGGGCTACGCCGAAAGACGCGGTGATCCGTGCCTGCTGGCCTTCAAGGGTCGTGGTTTCGGAAATCGCTTTTTCCGCCGCTATCAGAAACTCGCTGACGGCCGCCTGCTCGGAGACAGGCAGGATGATGCCGAACTGGTCCGCGCCGATGCGGCCAAGGAAGAACGCGCCGGCCTGCGTCTGCGAGGCAACGGCCCGTAAACGCTCAGCCACCGTGGCGAGCGCCAGGTCGGCGGCGCGCGGGCCGTAAGTGACATTGATCTGCCGAAAGCGATCGAGATCACAGATGACGAAAAAGAGGTCCTGTCCCGCAGCCACTGTGCCATCGAGCTTCGACATGAAACGCAGGCGGTTCGGCAGGCGCGTGACGGGATCGGTGTAGGCCATGGTCAGAGCGCGGCGCATGGCGGCTTCCGAGCGCTCGTGAACTTCATCGATCGCGGTAAGAAGCGGCTTGAGCAGACGGTCGTCTGATGAATCGGCGAGCTTTGACTTGTCCTTCGCATCGCGCTTGCGGATGCCGCGCTCGAGGTCGGTGACAGGCTTGAGCGCACGCTTGACCAGCGGAACCAGGAAAAACGCACAGACGGCAAGAGCGAGGACCAGGAGCAGCGAGCTGTAGATCAGGATGCCCGACCAGAAATCGACCAGCGTGCGCGGCGTCATGGCGAGAATGGCCGTGCCGATGCGCTGGCCCTTGCGATCGATGATCGGCTGGAGGCCAATCATGGTGTCGCCGTGCTGGACGACAGCGCCGCCGGGCTTGTCGGCAAACTTGATGTCGACGGCGCCGAGAAGGGCCTTGCCGCCGGCAGTTGAGCCGATGACGGCCCCGGTGGTGTCGATGATGATCGCTTCGCCGCCGGGCAACGGCTTGGCCATGCCCTTGGTGAGATCATCGACGCGGGACGGGTTGTTGTACTGGAAGGGGCCGACCACGATCAGGGCGAGCTGTTCGGCCGCGCCTGAGGCGTAGACCCTGCGCGACTGGTCGAACGTGTTGCGCAGCATGATCGGCGTGACGATCCACTGGACGAGATTCACGAGGACGGCTGCGCCGAGCGCAATCAGCGCGACCCGGCCGGCAAGGCCAAGGCGACGCCTGGCGGGGCGCTTCTCCTTGTCCTTCGGGGAGCGCTGCGTGGAGTGCTCCCTGGAGCGTTTGGCCGATATCTCGGGCATTTGCTGCGTTTGGATCCGAATTCCGGTGGCGTTCGTGCGTGTCGCGGCCTAAATGCACGCGCATTCAGGATTCCTCGACCGTTCGCGGGTAAAGCTAGGTTCTGGAAGCGAACGCACAGTTAATACCGGAGGCCCGCCCATGGCGGACAAAGCACGCAAAGCCGAAGTGGTCCGCGAGACCAAGGAGACCTCGATCAAGGTCTCCGTGGACGTGGATGGCTCTGGAAAATCAAAGATTTCCACCGGCGTGGGCTTCTTCGACCACATGCTGGAAAGCTTTGCCAAGCACTCCGCCATGGACATTAACGTGGAGGCCAAGGGCGACCTCCACATCGACCAGCACCACACGATGGAAGATGTCGGCATCGTGCTGGGCCAGGCGTTCAAGGAAGCCGTGGGCAGCTATTCGAGCGTGATCCGCTTTGGCCACGCCTATGTGCCGATGGACGAGACGCTGGTTCGCGCCTCGGTCGACCTGTGCAACCGGCCCTACCTGATCTGGAAGGTGAGCTTCACCCGGGACAAGGTTGGCGTCGTCGATACCGAACTGTTCAAGGAATTCTTCCACGCCTTCGCAATGAACGCCGGCGTGTGCCTACACCTTGAGCTGCTTTACGGCGAGAACTCGCACCACATCGCAGAAGCCAGCTTCAAGTCGCTGGCGCGGGCGCTGCGGGCCGCCGCGGTGGTGGATGACCGGCTGAAGGGCCAGGTCGCCAGCACCAAGGGCAGCCTCTAGCGCTTGCCGACGACGGTGTAGAGCGTGCGCGGTTTGCCCTGATAGAGCTGCTTGTGCCACGTCACCGTCGTGTTCGGGAAACCGAGTATGGCCATGTATTTCTCGATCAGGCGCGGCGGCAGGTTCCACCACGCATCCCACGGCTCCTTGAGAACGGGATCCGGCAGGAAAACCGGGTGCTTCAGGAAGCGTGAGATCTTCGGGCCAAGCTCTGCGTAGGGCGGCAAGTCGGACACGATCAGCGCTGACGTCGCCAGCCGCGCCCCGTTCTGCATCGCGAGGAACGGATCGCGCAGGTGAAGCAGGATGCTGCCGTAGAAGGCGACATCCACCGGGCCTATCTCGACCGGGATATTGTAGACATTGCTGTAGACTGCCTGCGCCTTGGAATTCATCAGGCGATGGCAATACCAGTAGCCATTGTTGATGCGCCGCATGTGCCCGCGGCGTTCCTGGTCGATCTGGTCGCGGTTGCTGTCGCGGTAGGGAACAATGTCCCAGGAATAGTCGTCTGACAGGTCGAACGACACGACCTCGGCGCCTTTGCGCTCGGCGTGGAAGGTCATGATGCCGTTGGCTGCACCAACATCGAGCATGCG
This sequence comes from uncultured Hyphomonadaceae bacterium, assembly GCA_937873805.1. Lineage (GTDB taxonomy): Bacteria > Pseudomonadota > Alphaproteobacteria > Caulobacterales > Hyphomonadaceae > UBA7672. The sequence goes on along the minus strand of CALMWO010000124.1, from coordinate 180 downwards.
TTTGCCAGACAAGTCATAGCCACCGAGATAGGCGTCGAGATTGGGCCGCAGATCCCACTCGCCCTGCACCGTGCCGTGACCGGGAACGTCCATCGTGTGGTAAAAATAACAGTCGTCGATACTGGCGATGTGCCGCGGCGCTGCAAAAGGTGGACGTGTCACGCTGTCTGCCTCGTTGTC
>CALMWO010000123.1 GCA_937873805.1 uncultured Hyphomonadaceae bacterium | reverse complement strand
CGACTTCATCACGCGCCATCTCAGCCCGCTGGGATATGCGCAGCAGCTTGCACGTGCAGGTGAACCCGATGCCGACCTGCGCATCGCTCGCGCCTTCCCGGATTGGGATGATCCCTACTCTGCCCTGCGCCCGCTTCTTGATGCGTCCAGCGATCAGGCGCTCGCAGCCTTCGATGGCCTGCGCGAAGCACTCGCGCCACCCGAAGACATGACCCGCGCCTACAAAGCGCTGCGCCATGTTCCGCGCGCGCTCGAAGCGCTCTATCCGCTCGCCGGCATCATCCCGTCCGTGAACCGTTTCTTCCTGGAGCCCGCGCACCGCTCCGACCAGCAGTTGCAAGCGCGCTTCATGAAGCAACCGCCGCCGCCCGAGACCGGCCTCATGTGTTTCGGCGACGAACCGGACGCGCGTACCTCCGTCTGGGTCTACGTCCCGGAAACCTACGCCGCCGACAAACCTCACCCCGTCATCTTCGCCCTGCACGGCGGATCAGGCCGCGGCCGCGCCTTCATCTGGAGCTGGCTTGCAGCCGCCCGCACGCGCGGCGCGATCCTCGTCGCGCCTACGTCGCTCGGCCAGACATGGGCGATCCAGGGCGCCGATCAGGATACGCCCCACCTCGCCCATATCCTCAATTTCATCCGCAACAGATGGACGATCGATCCGACCCGCATCCTCCTCACCGGCATGAGCGATGGCGGCACCTTCACCTACACCTCCGGCTTGGAACGCGCCTCGCCCTTCACCCACCTCGCCCCGGTCGCGGCAGCCTTCCATCCGATGCTGGTCCAGATGGCCAGCGAAGCGCGCCTGAACGCCCTGCCCATCCATATCATCCACGGTGCCCGCGACTGGATGTTCCCGATCGACATGGCCCGCGACGCCAACCAGCATTTCACCCGTGCCGCCGCATCGGTCACATATCGCGAGCTGGATGACCTCAGTCACAGCTATGGCGCCGATCTCAGCTCAATGATTATGGACTGGCTGTTGGCCTGACGCCGTTTCCAGCCGATATGTGTGTCTGAGTCGAACGACGAGGCACGCCATGGCGCTTCACCCGAAAATCGCGGAAGTCACCGCACGCATCCAGGAACGCAGCCGCGAAACCCGCGCTGCCTACCTCGCCCGCATCGACGAGGCGCGGAAAGAAGGCCCCGGCCGCTCGCACCTGTCCTGCGGAAACCTCGCCCACGCCTTCGCCGCCTCGCCCCTCGGCGACAAACTCACCATGAGAGGAAGAGCGCCCAATATCGGCATCGTCACCAGCTACAACGACATGCTGAGCGCCCACCAGCCGTTCAAGGACTATCCCGACCTCATCAAGGATGCGGCCCGCAAGGCCGGCGCCTCGGCGCAGGTCGCCGGAGGCGTGCCCGCGATGTGCGATGGCGTCACACAGGGTCGCCCCGGCATGGAGCTGTCCCTGTTCTCGCGCGATGTGATCGCTCTCTCGACCGCCGTCGCAATGACGCACGATGCGTTCGATGCAGGCCTCATGCTCGGCACATGCGACAAGATCGTGCCCGGCCTCGTCATCGGCGCGCTGTCCTTCGGCCACCTGCCCGTGATTTTCTCGCCAGCCGGCCCCATGCCCTCCGGCATCAACAACAAGGAAAAAGCGAAAGTCCGTGAGCTCTTCGCACTCGGCCAGGTCACGCGCGACCAGCTGCTCGAAGCTGAAGCCGCCTCCTACCACACCGCAGGCACCTGCACCTTCTACGGCACCGCCAACTCCAACCAGATGATGATGGAGCTGATGGGCCTCCATCTGCCCGGCACCGCCTTCGTCAATCCCGGCACGCCCTTGCGCGAAGCCCTCGTCCGCGCCGCCGCGCTGCGTTGCGTCGAGCTCGCACAATCGGGCGAGTCGATCATGGCCCACGTCGTCGATGTGAAATCCATCGTCAACGCCATCGTCGGCCTGATGGCCACGGGCGGCTCCACCAACCATGCCCTGCACATTCCCGCGATGGCGCAAGCCGCCGGCATCCTCGTCGACTGGGATGATTTCTCCGATATCTCCGGCGTCACGCCGCTGCTCGCCCGCGTCTATCCGAACGGCTCGGCCGACGTGAACAATTTCCACGCCGCTGGCGGCATGGCCTTCGTCACGCGCGAACTGCTCCACGCCGGCCTTCTGCATGGCGACACGCTCACCGTCGCGGGGCCGGGCCTCGAACGCTACACGCAGGAGCCATGGCTGGACGGCGACACGCTTCGCTGGCGCCCTGGCGCCGAAACATCGCTCGACGACACCATTCTCCGCCCCGTCTCCTCGCCCTTCGAAATGGAAGGCGGCATCCGCCTGCTGAAAGGCACGCTCGGACGCGGCATCATCAAGATCTCGTCGGTCCCGAAAGACCGCCGGGTCATCGACGCACCCGCCGCCGTGTTCGAAAGCCAGAGCGACTTCACTGCCGCCTTCAAGGCCGGCAAGCTCGACCGCGATGTCTGCGTCGTCGTCCGCTTTCAGGGTCCACGCGCCAACGGCATGCCGGAACTGCACGCGCTCACGCCCGCGCTCACCAGCCTGCAGAACCGCGGCCATCGCGTCGCTCTCATCACCGACGGCCGCATGTCCGGCGCATCCGGCGCAGTCCCCGCCGCCATCCATCTCACGCCGGGCGCAGAACAGGACGGCGTCCTCGCCCGCATCCAGGATGGCGACCGCATCGTACTCGACGCCGAAGCCGGCACGCTCAACGTGTTCATCAGCCTCGACGAACTCGAACACCGCGCACGCGCCTCTGTCCCGCCCGCAGGCCATGGCTGGGGCCGCGAACTCTTCGCGCCCTTCCGCGCCGTCGCAGGCGACGCTGAAATCGGCGGCGGCATATTCAGCGCCTACGCAGGAAACCTGACATGACTGTCCCTAATATGACCGTTGATGAACTGATGGCGATCCAGCCCGTGATCCCCGTGATCACGATCGAACGTGTCGAAGATGCAGCGCCCCTTGCCGAGGCGCTTGTCGCAGCCGGCCTCCCCGTGCTCGAAGTCACATTGCGCACACCTGCAGCCGCAGATTGCATCGCCGCCATGAGCCAGGTGAAGGGCGCCATCGCAGGCGCCGGCACCGTGCTCAATACCAGGGATCTGCAACGCGCCCTCGACAGCAAGGCCCGCTTCATCGTCACGCCCGGCCTCTCCGCCTCCGTCACCACCGAGACGCAGAAGGCTGGCATACCCATCCTGCCCGGCATCGCCACCGCGACCGAACTGATGGCCGGGCTCGACCTCGGCCTCACCCGCTTCAAATTCTTCCCCGCCGAGCAGGCCGGCGGCCGCGCCATGATCGACGCGCTGAAAGGTCCATTCGGCCACGTCCGCTTCTGCCCCACGGGCGGCATCACGCTCGACCTCGCGCGTGATTATCTCACGCGCTCCAACGTCGCCTGCGTCGGCGGCGGCTGGTTGACGCCGAAGAAGCTGATCGATGCAAAAAAATGGGACGAAATCGGCGCGCTCGCACATTCGCTTGAAGCGATGACCAATGCGCTAGCTGACCTTCAACCGAGGACTATGCTGGCAACAACCGCAGGAACTCGTCGTCGCGCCATTTGAGCTGCCTCGGCCCCATCGCACGCAAGATTTCGTTGGCCTGCCGCGCAATCACCAGACGCCGCTTGCGCATCAGATAGAGCCGCTGATCGCCCGCGCCAGCCGCCATGACGATATCCTCGCCCATCGCCGCCTGTCCGATCGCGTCACCGTCAATGCCGGAACGCGGGCTCGGTCCGATCAACCCCGGCCGCAACAACCACCATGAAAGCCCATAGCCCGGATTGGCCGATGTCGCCTCGAACAGTGCGGTGTAGACGTTCAGGTCCAACCCCTTCGCGCCATCCATCACCCACTGGCCGAACTTGGCCCAGTCGCGTGCGTTGAAGTGGGCGCCCTGTGGCAGGAAGGGATTGCCGTCAGCACCGCGCTTCCAGTCCGTCGGGCGAATGCCAAGCCCATCGAACAAACGCGACTGAAGCCATATGACTGGATCATTCGGCTTGCCCACAGCCTTGAGCTTCCGCTTCAGGAGTTCGCCGAAACACTGGAAGTTCGTCGGCCCATAGACAAATTTCGCGCCGGGTTCGAACGTCGCTTTTGCCTGAACAGCATCGAGATAAGCCGGCGGCCGCGCAACTTCACCCGCGCCCTGCAGGCCCGATGTCAGCGTCAGCAGATGCCGGATGGTGATCTTGCTGCGGCCGTCGCCCTTCCACTCGGTCAGCGTCTTCGCTGCCGGCTCATCAATGTCGAGCAGGCCATCCGCCGAGGCGAGCCCGGCCATGATCCCTGTGAAACTCTTGGTGCCGCTTGCCAGCTCCCACCCCTTCTCGGGCGCACCGACATTCGGATAGGTCTCGAACAGGATCTTCCCATCCTGCATCACCAACAGCGAAACACCCCTGCGCACCGCCGCATATTCTGCCGCCGGACCATAAGGGCCCGTCACCGACGCAGGCTTGTTCTTGTTCCTCAACCCCTGCGCGTTCGCGCACCCGACAAAAGCCGCCGCGCTAACACCGGCTAACACCGCCCGTCTCGATGCATCCATCACAGCCTCCCCGCTTCAGTTGCGATACCCTGCGGTATCGCAACTGAACGGCTGTTGAACAGCAAGAGGGCCTCGTCCCTATTTCAGGAATTCCGCGATCGCCGCCGCAAAAGCATCCGGCTGGTCCAGCATGATGAAGTGAAAGCCGCCATCGACGCGCTTCAGCTTCGCATCCTTCAATCCCGCATAGGCTGCCGAATACATGCCATCAACAAACGCCGGCGGCTGTCCCATCTGCGCATCATAGGCATAGACCACAGTCGCCGGCGCAGTGATCTGCGGCAGCAACGGACGCGCATCCTCGACCATGTCCTCGTACATCGCCTTGGCGACGACCTTGCGATCCGATGCAACGGACCAGGCTTTGGGGCCTGCGCGCGCAGCTTCCGCCTTCACCAGCATGCCCATCGTCCGGTCCTGTCCTGAGGCGAACGTCTCTTCAGTCATGGCCAGCATCTGCGTCCGCATCATCTCGGCCTGCGGCTTCACCATTTCGGCCGTCGCCGTTGGCGCGAACAGCAACGCGTAAAAGGGCAGCGCATCGACGATCATCACGCGGCCAACAGAACCCGGATGCTTCGCCGCAACCTCAATCGCCGCCAGTCCGCCAAGCGAGTGGCCAATGATCGCCGGCTTGCTGAGCGTCTCGGCATAAGCCGCAACTTCATCGACCAGTGGCGCCAGGAACGGCCCCTCCGCATTCGACCCCGCAGGCTCACCCGCAAACCCTTTCACCTGCAGCGTATGCACGCGGTGCGTCGCCGACAGCTGCTTCACGGTCGCGTCCCACACATCATCGGATGATGCGAGACCCGGGATCAGCACCACATCCGGCCCCTGCCCGGTGACCGTCGCCACGAACCGCGTCTGCGCGACAGCCGGCGCAGCAAGCAGCAGCGCGACAAGACCAACCATCAATCCACGCATTGGCGCTCCACGCATCACTCGGCAGCCTTCTTCATGTGGCCCAGCCCGTCGTCGAAAATGTCCTCGATCCCTTTCCCGAACAGCCGCGCAATGCGGAATGCCAGCGGAAGCGATGGATCGAACTTTCCTGTCTCAAGCGCATTGATCGACTGGCGTGAGACACCGAGCGCGTCCGCAAGATCGCCCTGGCTCCAGCCCCGCTCTGCGCGAAGCTCTCGCAGCGTGTTGATCATTTCTCGAAGCCCGCGCCGAACGAGCGCCTGCTGACGCAATAGATGAGGCCGTAGCTCAGGAAGAAGATCGGCCCGACCAGGAAGGTCCAAAGGCTAGGCACGACATTGTAGAGTTCAAGGAACCCCCACACGACGCTGAAGAAGGCGGTTATCATGCCGCCCGCCGCCATTGCCGCCATCTGCTGCTGGCGCGTGTATTCATCCGTCTCGCGCGAGAGCCGCCACATCAGCCACAGCACGCCGCCGACCGGCGCCGCCATGATCAGCGCGACAATCGCCGCCAGCCAGGTAGGCGGTGTTTCGAACTGCTTCAGCAGGTACGATCCGCCAAATACGGCGATCGTGTAGACCACCATCACCGGGACAAAAGCCCGCCGATAACGCTTGTTTGCTTCGCGAAATGTCACTTCTGCCATGGACGCCTCCTGTAAAGTACGCTTTACAGATAACGCAGGCTCCAAGCCTGTCAAGTACGCTTTACAGGCGGCTCGAATTATTTCGGCTTCGCGTCGCTCGCCGCAATCAGCGACCTGATGAGATCGGCGTCCGCCTGCGTCGCCGGATTGTAGATCACCATCGCCAGATCCGGCCGCCCATCGACAGCGAAGGACGAATACTCAAGCGCGAGCAGGCCAGCGGGATGGCGAAGATGCTTCGTGCCCTCGCCATGTGAGCGCACGGCATTCTCGCGCCACATCGTCTCGAACTCCGGGCTCGCGCGGCTGAGCTCGTCGACAAAATCCTTCACCGCTTCCGACGCTCCCGCGCGTATCGCATCGGCCCGGAACGCCGCCACGACAAACCGCGCAACGCTTTCCCAGTCGAGCTGCCGCTCGCGCGCAAGCGGATCGCAGAACATGCGGCGCAGGATGTTGCGTTCACCCGCCGGCACGGACGCATAGTCCCACAGCACAACAGTCGCCGCCTTGTTCCAGGCGATCACATCCCATGTTGCAGACTTGATGAAAGCCGGACTGATCTCGAGCGTATCGAGCACGCGCTGCAGGCGTGGCGTCACGCCCTCGACTACGCGATAGCGCGCCTCGGGCGGACGGCCGAGCGCCAGCAGGAACAGATGCTCGCGTTCAACATCGGTCAGCATCAACGCGCGCGAGATACGCTCCAGCACATCCGCCGATGGCGAGCCGCCCCGTCCCTGCTCCAGCCATGTGTACCAGGTCGCACTTACATGCGCGCGCTGCGCAACTTCCTCGCGGCGCAGGCCCGGCGTGCGGCGCCGCTTCAGCGGTAACCCGAACGACGCGGGATCAAGCTTCGCGCGCCGATCGCGCAGATAATCGCCCAGCATGTTTTCCGATGGGGCGGATGCGGTCATCCTGTTAGTTCCTATACCAGTATAACGTCACCCATTTTACTGGCATGAAGCATACGCCAGATCTGTCTCCGGCAGAATATGGAGATTGTCCCATGCGTGTTTTTGTAACCGGCGCCGCAGGCTTCATTGGCTCAGGCGTCGTGCCCGAGCTGATCCGCGCGGGGCACACCGTCACCGGCCTCGCACGCTCCGACGCCAATATCGAAACGCTTACCCGCATGGGCGCCAGCGTGATGCGCGGCTCGCTCGAAGACCTCGACAGCCTGAAGCGCGGCGCCGCCGAAGCCGATGGCGTGATCCACCTCGCCTTCATCCACGACTTCGCGAAGTTCGCGGAGAACGGCCAGATCGACAAACGCGCCATCGAAGCCATGGGCGAAACGCTATCCGGCACAAACAAGCCGCTCGTCGTCACCTCCGTCGTATGCCTTCTCACCCCGGGCCGCCTCTCCCCCGAAGATGACATTGCGCGTGTCGGCGAGGCCATACCACGCGTCTCCGAACATGCAGCCTTTGCCTTCGCAACGCGCGGCGTGCGCGTCTCCGCCGTTCGCCTGCCGCAAGTTCACGGCGCCGACGGCAAGGCCGGCTTCGTCGGATACCTGCATCAGATCGCACAGGCGAAAGGTGTCTCCGCCTATATCGGCGACGGCTCGAACCGCTGGGCTGCAGCCCACCGCGCAGACGTCGCCCCCGTCTATCGTCTCGCGATGGAAAAAGGCGAAGCCGGCGCCCGCTATCACGCTGTCGGCGATGAGGGCGTCAGACTGCGCGATATCGCGGAGATGATCGGACGCCAGCTCAATATCCCGATTGTGTCGATCAAGCCCGAACAGGCGCCGGAACATTTCGGCTGGCTCGCCCTGTTCGCCTCGGGCGATGCTCCATCCTCCAGCGCGCTCACCCAGCAACGCCTCGGCTGGAAGCCCACCAACATCGGCCTGATCGCCGACATCAGCCGCCCAGGCTATTTCAGCTAGGCGCTCAGTCTTCGGCTGCTTCGAAATACTTCGACAGCCGAAGGCCCTGCCCCGCATAGGTCGAATAAGATCCCGCCGCGCCATACGGCACATCCGGCTTCGCGGTCAGCTTCTCGAACACGAGACGCCCCACCGGCTGCCCGTCTTCCAGAATGAACGGCACATCGCGCGAGCGCACTTCCAGCACGGCCTTGCCCTTGGAATGCGTCACGCCAAAGCCCGGATCGAAGAACCCTGCATAGTGCGCGCGGAACTCGCCCAGCTCGGGCGCGATCGGCGCCATCTCGGCGGCCTCGTCCAGCGGGATCACGATCTTCTCTTTGGATGCGAGAATGTAGAACTCGCCCGGGTCCAGCACGATGCGCCCCTCGCGCGCGCGCACAGGCTCCCAGAAATCATCCACCGTGTGTGCGCCGATCGCGGCAAGATCGATCACGCGCGAATGGCGCTTGGCGCGATAGCCGACAATGTCCGACTGCGTCGGATGCAGGTCGAGACTGAACGTCATGTCGCGCACGGGCGTCTGCGGCCCACGCCGGATGCGAAGCTGCAGCAGGCGATCCCCCGTCCGCGCCAGCACCGAGAATGTACGTGGGCTGATCTCCGCATAAAGCTCGCCTTGATAGCCAGCCGGTATGCCATCGAACGCCCGCGCGCGATCCGACACGGCCCGCACGAACACATCGATCCGCCCGGTCGAACTCTTCGGGTTCGCCGATCCTGAAAGATCCTTCGGCAGCTTCACCCGCTCCTGAAGCGGCACGAGGTAGACGCACCCCGTCTCCAGCACGGCGCCGCGCGTCAGGTCCAGCGTGTGCATGACGAGGCTGTCGTCCAGCCGGTCCGCAACTACCTGGCTGCCCGGCAGGAAACTCGCGCGCAGCCGGTACGCCACCTTGCCCAGCCGCAGGTCAAGCGACGCAGGCTGGATCTGGTCCGGCTTGATGCCGCCCTCGGCGAACACCGCGCCTGCCTTCACGATCTGCTTCAGCTCGCTATCCGGCAGGACGCCCAGCGCACCTGCCTCAGCGGGCTTCTTCTTCGCCGGCGCTTTCGCAACGGCCTTGATCGATTTCGCTTTGGTCATTTCGGCGGCGTGACCTTGAAGGGCTGCTGGATTTCCATGAACGGCTCCAGCGCCTCGCATTTTGCGGCGTGCGCGGCAAGCATCGGCCATCCTTCGGCAAGATCGAACAGTCCGGGATGCGCATCGCCCAGGAAACGCAGCGCACACGCTGTCGTCACATCCGCATGCCCGATCGACGAACCGAACCACCACTCGCTCGCATGCGCCATCCGGCTGCGCTCAAGCTCGTTCAGGCACCCCGCGATCTGCGACAGGCACCGCTCGATCCACGCCGCCGTCGCGCGCTCATGCACCAGTGTTTCATACACCATGGACACGGCCTTGTCGGATATCCCGGTCGCCAGCGCGCACACCTTCTGCGCTTCGCGACGCGCCGCGCCTGCCGGCATCATCGACAGCCCCGGCGGCGCCAGCTGGTCGAGCGCATCGAGAATGGCGTGGCTCTCGATCAGCGTCTCGCCATTGCCCATCACCAGCGTCGGCACGCGCATCAGCGGGTTGTACTGCGCGATCTTCTCCGCATCCCCAAACACCGACCATGGCCGGTGCTCGAACGACAAACCATAGAGCCGCATTGCAATTCCAACGCGCCGCGCGAACGGACTATCAAACTGGCCAATCAGAATCACGGCGAGATCTCCCTGCGCGCCTCCATATCAGCATCAGGCGCGGCGCGCACGCAACGCAAAGACGTTGGCAAACTACGGAAATCATGACGATTATGTCGCATGGATCTGGCGCTTGTGCCGCCTTCCGCGCGGCCAGCGACAGGCACATCTGTTACGCACGCTCATAGCCGGAACCGGGTCGGTTTGGCTGGGCTGACGACGACAATCTGAACGACCCGGCCCTGACCTCGTCAGGATGGAGTTCGATGATGGAATTCGACGCCCTTCTCCTTTCGCGGCTACAGTTCGCGTTCACGATCGGCTTCCACATCATATTCCCGGCCTTCACGATCGGCCTCGCTTCGTTTCTCGCCGTTCTCGAAGGCCTGTGGCTGGCGACAAAGAAAACCGTCTTCCGAAATCTCTACCTCTTCTGGGTCAAGATCTTCGCGCTATCCTTCGGCATGGGTGTCGTCTCTGGCGTGGTGCTGAGCTATCAGCTCGGCACGAACTGGAGTGTCTTCTCCTCGCAGGTCGGCAGCGTCATCGGCCCGCTGCTCGGCTATGAAGTCCTCACCGCCTTCTTCCTCGAAGCCTCCTTCCTCGGCATCATGCTGTTCGGCTGGAAGAAGGTCGGCCCGCGCCTGCACTTCTTCTCCACCTGCACCGTCGCCGTCGGCACGCTGATCAGCGCCTTCTGGATCCTCGCCGCCAACTCATGGATGCAGACGCCGCAGGGTTTCGCGTTCGCGCAGGATGGCACGATGGTCGCCACCAATTTCGCGGAAGTGATCTTCAACCCGTCGCTCCCCTCGCGCCTGGCCCACATGGTGCTCGCCGCCTTCCTCACCACCGCCATGGTCGTCGCCGGCGCCTCCGCCTTCGCGCTGTTGGTGAAAAAAGCGATCCCCGAAAGCCGCACGGCGCTGCGCATGGCCGTCCTGATGATGGCGATCGTCGCGCCCCTGCAAACCGTCGTGGGCCATGAAAGCGGCAAGGTCGCCCACGAATACCAGCCGGCAAAAGTCGCTGCGATGGAAGGCTGGTGGGAAACGAAATCCCAGCAACCCACGCTCCTCTTCGGCTGGCCGGATCAGGACGCGGAAGAAACCCATCTCGCGCTCGGCATCCCCGGCTTCGGCTCATGGTTCGTCGCTGGCGATTCCAATGCAGAGCTCAAAGGCCTGAAAGCCTTCGCGCCCGAAGACCGTCCACCTGTCTGGATCACCTTCTGGGCCTTCCGCGTCATGGTCGGCATGGGCCTCGCCATGGTCGGCCTCGGCATCTGGGGCGCCATCGTCTGGGCCACCCGCAGGCTTGATCGCGCAACACTCTACCATCGTGCCCTCGTGCTCGCCGCGCCCTCCGGCTTCGTCGCTGTCCTCGCCGGATGGATCGCCGCCGAAGTCGGCCGCCAGCCCTACGTGGTCTATGGCGTCCTCCGGACAGCTGACGCCGTCTCGCCCGTCGAAGCCGGCGCCGTCGCCACATCGCTGCTCTTCTTCCTGATCGTCTATGCGATCGTCTTCAGCGCAGGGGCCCTCTACATCCTCCGCCTCATGGCCAATGGTCCCGCGAGCGACGAGCCGCCGCCGAAGGATACCAGCGAGCCACCCGGTTCCCCGCTCGGCACGGGCGTCAAAAGCGCCGCCGCCAAGGAGGCATGATCCATGTTCGGCATCGAGCTCTCCATGATCTGGGCCGTTCTCATCGCGGTCGCCGTCTTCCTCTATGTCGCCCTTGATGGCTTCGACCTCGGCGTCGGCATCCTCTTCCCCTTCGCGAAAGACAGCCACGAACGCGACAAGATGCAGGCCGCCATCGCGCCTGTGTGGGATGGCAACGAAACCTGGCTCGTCCTCGGTGGCGGCGGTCTCTTTGCGGCTTTCCCGAAAGCCTACGCCGCGCTGATGCCAGCGCTCTATCTTCCCATCTTCCTGATGCTGCTCGCCCTGATCTTCAGGGGCGTGGCGTTCGAGTTCCGCCATCACGGCCGCAAGACAGGCAAGAAGTGGTGGACATTCGCCTTCTCCGCCGGCTCGATCACGGCCGCCGCCGCGCAAGGCCTCGTGCTCGGCGGCTTCATCCAGGGCGTCAATGTCGTCGATGGTGAATTCGTCGGCGGCCCGCTCGACTGGCTCACGCCCTTCTCGCTGCTCGTCGCTGCCTCGCTCGTAGCTGGCTATGCCCTGCTCGGCGCCGGATGGATCGTCTTCAAGACCGAAGGCGAACTGTTCGAACGCGCCCGCGGCTGGGTGAAGCGGCTCGCGCTTCTCTCCGCCCTCGGCATGGGCGCGGTCAGTCTCGCCACCCTCAGCGTCGACCCGCGCGTCACCGAACGCTGGGGCCTCACCATGACCAGCATAGACTGGCCGGTCTTCATCAAGCTCGCGCCCCTGCCGCTCGTCGCCGGCGCGCTGTGCTTCCTGCTGTGGCGCGGCGCCGACTTACACCGCCACTCGGCGCCTTATCTCTATGGCGTGGGCCTCTTCGTCGTGGGCTATGTCGGCCTCGCAATCAGCCTCTGGCCCTACATCGTCCCGTTCGAGATGACCCCGGCCGAAGCCGCCGCCGCCGACAACGCACTGGCCCTGCTGCTCTGGGGCGCGCTGCCCATGCTGCCCATCATCCTTGGCTACACCGCCTATGTGTACTGGCTCTTCCGCGCGAAGGTGACCGATGAAGCTTCCTACCATTGAAGGCCCGCCCGACAGTCACGAGCCAAAGCGCCCCCTTGGCCGCAGCCTGCTCTGGTTCGCCGGCCTCTGGGTGGCCGGTCTCGCCTCAGTGGCCACAGTCGCTTATGCGCTACGAGCGCTGATCCTTTAGGCCAGCTATCTGGCGCTCCGGCGCGTCACGTCCTATAGGGCGGTCGAGTCAAAGAAAGGCAGCCGCCATGACCAAAGAAACAAAAGCCGGAAAACCCAAAGCCTGGCGCCCGCAGACCCT
>CALMWO010000122.1 GCA_937873805.1 uncultured Hyphomonadaceae bacterium | reverse complement strand
GCTTGCAGAGAATATGGCGGATGTTGTGACTCGACTCCGTCCTGACGGATCGAGCAACTACATCTCCCCGGCGATCGAACAGCTGCTCGGCTATCGTCCGGACGAGATGGTTGGCCGTTCGGCGCAGGATTTTGTCCACCCCGAGGATCAGGCCGCGGTTGCTTCCGTTTTCGCGACGCTTTGCCGGAGCGAGGCGCAGCGCACAATCGAGGTCAGGGCCGTCAGGAAGGATGGCGCGCTTCGCTGGGTGGAAGTGAGCTTCCGATCCATGCCGATGGAGAAGGGAGGCTTCGAGATCGTCGCTGTCATTCGCGACATCACAGCGCGCCGGGAGCTTGAGAGCGCCGCGGCCGAACGCGAACGCCTCTACAGACTGCTGGCGGACAACAGCATCGACCTCATCAACCGCAGCAGTCTTGACTGCGAGATTCTCTATGTTTCACCATCTGCCCGCGAGCTTACCGGCTATGAGCCGGACGAGCTGATCGGACGCAAGACCACGGACCTCATCCATCCCGAGGACTGGCCCTATGTCCGTCGCGCCTACACAAAACTGGTTCATTTCGGTCATGCGGCGCGCGTTGAGCCGATCACCTACCGGATGATGCGCAAGGATGGCGCGCATGTCTGGGTTGAGGTCGCACCAAAGCTGGTCTGGGACGGCGACAAGCCGATCGAGTTTGTCGATGTGGTCCGCAATATCTCCGCACGCAAGGCCGTCGAGGAGGAGCTGGTCGAGGCGCACACGGCCGCAGAGGCGGCCGCCGAAGCCAAGGCGCAGTTCCTCGCCACCATGAGTCACGAGCTACGTACACCACTCACGAGCATTCTCGGCTTCACCAAACTCCTTGCCGAACAACCAAACCATTCCGAGCTTTCGGCCAGGTGCCTCAAGCATCTTGATGTGGCCAGCCTTGCGCTCCTGAGTACGGTCAACGACATCCTCGACTTCTCCAAGCTGGAAGCCGGTCAGGTCGCGATCAGCCCGGTCGCTACAGACGTGCGTCAATTCTTCAGGATGACGCTGGACCTCCTGTCACCCCAGGCGACAACAAAAAACCTCGCGCTACTGCTCGACATTCACACCGACGTGCCTGTCCTGCTGGCAATCGACCCGGACCGGGTCCGCCAGATCGTGCTCAATCTTGCCGGCAATGCGATCAAGTTCACGGCTGCAGGAAACGTTGCGCTGTCAGTCGCTTACGACGCAACCACCGGCCAGCTGAGCTTCGCTGTGACAGATACGGGCACGGGAATACCGTCTGACCGACTGGGTCTGCTCTTCCAGCGCTTTTCGCAGGTGGACGGCGGCAATGCACGCACAAATGGCGGTACGGGACTTGGTCTTGCCATCTGCAAGGAGTTGACCGAGCTCATGGGCGGCCGCATTGGCGTGGACAGCAAGCTTGGCGCCGGCAGCCGCTTCTGGTGCACGATCAACGCCGAGACAGTAGTCGCTTCAGGAACCGATGAAGCGGACGGACAGTCCAGTCGGCTCTCTGGCACGCGCGTACTGGTGGCTGACCATGATGCGCAACACCGCGAACTCGCGATGACGGTCCTGAAGCTTGCTGGCTGCGAGATCACCGAAGCAAGGGACGGATTTGAGGCGCTGACACTTTCCATGCGGACGCCGTTTGATGTGATGCTGATCGACATGATGATGCCGGGCCTGACTGGAATCGAGACGCTTAAATCTATTAGGCGTAGCCGCGGACCGAACGACGCAACACCCGCCCTCGCGTATACGGCCGCAGACGCCGGTGAGGCGGCCACCCTCCTCGCAGCCGGTTTCGCAGGCGTCGTCTTCAAGCCTGTTCAACCCTCACGCCTTATTCACGCCATCAGCAATGCGACGGAGATTCTTGCCCATGCCTGCTAACCGCCTCAGCATTTTCGTAGCTGAAGATGATGATCTCATCCGCGAGCTCGTGCGGACACGCCTGGAACTCGCCGGCTTTCACACACGCTGGGCGAGCAATGGTCCCGAAGCGATGTCGCAGTGCAACCTCGTCAAGCCTGCCGCGCTGATCCTCGACATCAACCTGCCCGGACTGGATGGCCTCTCGATCCTGGCCCGGTGGAAGGAACGCGGGGTCACGCCGCCTCCAACTCTGATGCTGACCGCGCGCCACAATGCAGCTGACGTGAAGGAGGCCATTGCGCTTGGGGCGAAGGACTATCTGACCAAGCCGTTTAGCGACTCCATTCTCCTGTCGCGTGTCGCCCGACTGGTTCGCAGCGTAACCCCGAGGGCCGCACCGCTCCCCTCACCCGAGCATGACGACGTCTTCGTGTAGATGACCGCAAAGGTCGAGCTGGCGAAATCTTATTGGCGTCGTGCCGCTCGACTGCCGCGATCCTACAGATGATTGGTGTCCCGCGACCAGATAAAAGCTGTTGCCTGGCGCTAGCGATGGGTCGAGGGGCGGGCCATGCAGAGCATCGATAGGGTCCCTCAAAATTGTCGGATCCTGCGCCTACCTCTCGGCAAGTGTCGACGGGTAGCAACCGAAGGTCCTGGCTGTCATGCCCAGAGCCTCGGCGCGCCCCTGATGCTCTCGGGTCTCGCGGATCCACACAGACAGGTAGACCCTCTCAACTTGGCATAGGGCGCTGTCGCACTCCTGCGATCGCCCATCTTCTGGACGAATCGGCACCGTCACCGACGAGGATGATCTGCCCGCTCCTCCGAAACCACCCTCGCAGGAATTCGGGCGCCTTCGTTGAATGGGCAGTTAGCCCGGGCTGACCTCGGGGGCGGCAATTTTGCCTTGCACTGCGGACTTCAAGGCGGCGATCAGCGACAGCTTTTGTTCGGCAGCCAGCTCGGCCTCCAATGCCAACGTGTGGAGACAATCGATGTGGTCGTTGAGCAGCGTCAGGTCTGGCCTCTCCCGCACGCCAATTGCGGACAAGTAGCGGCCGAAGGACTTTGCCGCCTCGCCTAGTGCGTCGTCACTTGCCTGGTCGGTTCTTGTTTCGAGTTTCATAACCGAGAGGTAGATGGCGCGCAGCTTCTTGTAGGGCTCGGGCGGAAGTGCGCTCCGATATTCGCTCATTTTCTGGACGCAGAGTCGGACTGCCGATCGATTGCTCTCCGAACTCCAGAGAGGCCCAGCAGTAGGCGCCTCGTCAGGATCCGCTGCGCGCCGCAGGGGCCCCTTGTAGTCCTGGAGCATCACGCGCCTACGACATGGGCCAACGTACGTAGGACAATCGACAAACGGACGCGGACGATCGACAACCGACCGGATGCGCGCCATCAGCGTCTGCATCGTGAACGGCACCGCGACAACTTCATCCACCCCGACGGTGCGGGATGCTTCCAGAAACGAGCGTGTGGGAGCATCCGTCGTTAGAATGATGGACGTCTCCCGCGGCACGAAATTAAAGCCGTGCCTAATCTGCTTGGCAAAGGTCAATCCCGAAAGTCCCGGGAAATCAGCCGCCATTACGATGATCTTCGGCCTGTGCTGATCGACCAGCTGTACGAGATCCGCCTGGCTCGCCGCTTGAATCAAGTCGCGGAAACCTGCAGTCCGAAGCACTTCGGAGATCATGGCGCGAGTGTGGCGGCCCGCGTCCCCAACCAGAATGCGCGGTGGAACCGCCATCTGCGATGTCCTTCCTTGAATCAACGCGCGCCACTTGGGTATGGGTCGTTCTGATCCGCCCTCTGCAAGGACCTTACGGCGCGGGTGTTTACAAGCCTTGAAGCGCGCGACCTGTGCCGCTGCGGAAATTCCTGGACCCATACCCACTCTGGGGCATTCGTCGGCGCGCCCGTTGGTGCGCCCGTTGGTGCGATGTTACTAGTCTCCCAACCAAAAACGCACGCTCCCGCGATGCGTGCATGCCTCCACTTGCGGCAGACAGCGCAAGCTCTGACGCAGTCGCGGGCTGGCGGTTGAATCGCTCCAAGGGATCAAAAAAGGGGCCGCCGCCTTTCCGGTAGCCCCTTCTGATTTTGAGCCAAGCGATCTCTACTCAGCCGCGACCGCAACACCCGAGCTCGTCAATACGAACTTCCCAGCACGAACCGGCGTAATCAGCATGTCGGGCAGATAGCCTGCCCCTTCGAACGCCTCGCTAACCTTGGCGGCGAGTTCCTCCTTCCTGAGCTTGCCATGAGCCTTCAGCGTTGCTTCCTGCGATCGCTGCGATTGGCTGATCAATCCGGGCGCCTCGGCGAAGATCGCGAGCAGGTCTACCTTGGACAGACGTGTCCAGTACGACGCGTCCGCCTGCCAGAACTGACGCATGTCCAGATCGAGGATTTCTGCGAGCCTATCGGCCAGTAACTGGCGACGATTGTCGGCCAGCGAGCCCCTCTCATGCACGAGATCGACCGCATCCGCGACGATTACCGCGAGAACAGACACGAGGGTTTCGGCAGGCTGCATGAGGCACCAGTCGAGCACCTCGTCCTCATCGTCAGGTACATGCGCCAGAATTGCGCTGCGGGTTTCAACGAACGCTTCCAGGTCGTCGACATGCGCGGCGCTCGCCGACACACTGACGCCGGACAATTCGCTTCGGAACACGGTTCGCATGATCATCGCGGCAACGGTGACGGCCAGAGCGGTCTCCCGATCCCGCGCCAGCAGGAGACGAATCGCGCGCGCACGTGCCGTCGACAAATCGCGGATCACAGACTTTGGGAGTCCGCAAGTGTTCTCCGGCTCTGGAGATGCGACTACCTCGTCGTCAGCGACAACGTCATCACCGGTCTCTGCCCTCTCCAACCGTTTGCGGATGTCCTTGAGCTTCTTCTCGTCAGGCTGCCGGACAACGCCCAGCGTGGCATAGGCTTCACCGTCATGAGCGATCGCGATGACCACGCCAGCGTGTGCGATGAGATCCGCGTTCCAGACGCGGGCTGACTGCCGCAGGGTTTCGATTGAGGCGGCGAGCGTATCCCGTTCTTCCCAGCGTGGATCCTCCTCGATGCTGTCTTCATCCAGTGCGGCGTCGAGCGCATCCAGTTCGTGACGCAGGCGGGTCAGTTCGGCCTCTTCTGCATCCGTGTATTCGCGGCAGTCGGGCTGAAGGCGCATCGCAGCATAGCCGCCATCGGCACGGCCCTGACCAAGGCTTGTCTCGACCCATCCCCAGCCTTGCGCGACCCAGCTATCCCGTTCGCTTGCGAGCTTCTCTTCAGCCAGTTCCGCCATCAGTGCCGGATTTTCAACATAGACGGCTTCGGCGTCGAAAAGGTCGCGCACGACTCTACCACCGGCGCGTTCATAGGCCTCAAGGCCCACGAAACTGGCGAGTCGGTCAGAGGCGCGCATGCGTCCTTCCATTAGACGTGCGCGGACGGACCCTGCGTGCGATACCGGTTTGCCGAGACTGCGGAATACCGCTTCCTGCTGCGCGTGATCTTCAACGAGACAAAAGGCGCGTGCAGCTTCCAAGCTCACGTCGCCGCGCTTCCACGCCGCCTTGATCTTCGGAGACAGGCCGGCAAGCGCAAGGCGTTGATCGATATGCCGATGCGTCACGCCAAAACGCTGCGCGATCTGCTCGCGGGTCGCACCCTCCGCGACAAGTGCTGCGTAGGCATCTACTTCATCCATCGCGTCCATGGCGACACGATGAACATTCTCGGTCAGCGAGACCTCTCGACCCTCCTCCAGCGCGACGACGTTGCAGGGAACCGGAAAGTCCTTGGCGATGAGACCGTCCTTGGCGAGCTTCTTCAGCGCCATCAGACGCCGGCCTCCGGCATCGACTTCAAATCGATCTTTCTGGGCGACAACGCAGAGGTTCTGCAAAAGCCCACGTGATGAGATCGAGGCTGCAAGTGCGTCGATATCGGCTTTGCGATCCTTGCGCCGCACATTCCGGGGAGAAACGACCAGGTTGTTGAGTGGAACATACTGAAAGTTCTGAGTTTGGGCAGTCATTGGGTAAGCTCCTATGAGCATTCCCGGCAGCAGACATGCGACGCCGGGGCCGCTTGCGCGACCCCGCTCCTGGGCCTGCCGCAAGAGGCCGCTGCTCAAGGGCGAAGAGCGCAGCGTCCCTTGAACAGCGGACGCGGCAGGCCAAAAGGGGACGACGCGCGAGCGGTCCCGGCGCACAGCTCTCAGGCTCGCCCGCTCGATACTAGAATGCCACCAGCATGCTGACGCGACCGAGCACCTCATGTGCCGACGTCACGCCAAAGTATCGCCCATCGTAGGAGTCCGCCGTGTCCCCAAGAAGCATCACATCCGAAGACCCAAGGTTCCGACAACCGAGCCACGCTGGCAGCTTCTCTCCAGAACCTGATACAACCCTGGCTACGGCCACCACCGACCCGTTTACGGTAACGTCGACACCGTCACGGCAAACTATGTCCCCCTGCCCGGCAGCGATACGCTTTATCAGTAACTTGCCGGGCGGCAGAACACCTCGGTGCGCCAGGTCTGCGGCAAGAAGCTCGGACGGCAGAACGGCTACGCGATCGCCAACGTGCCAGCTCCCTTGCTCGATGCTGTAAAGCCCCAATGGCGCGCTCAGCGTCGCGTTCCACACGAGGCGGGCCGACGTGGCGCTGACTGGAATGGCAAGCATCGCGACGGCTGTTGCTGCTATGATGACAAACGCGACTCGCTTCGGAGTTGGCAAGCGGAGCTTCTTGGCGCCAGCCAATAGCCGCATCAGGCTTCATCGCCCGGAGATTGCGCGTGCCCGTTCTGGTAGCCATTGCGGCTGAGCTCCACGTCAGCTTGGGGTACAAGCGTCAGTGGCGCCCGATCATTGTTTTTGCGTTTGGGCGGTACATAGATTTCCCGGAAACAGGCGTACCGCGCCGGATCAAAGCATGACCTGATCCAGTGCAGCACGGGCGCACTCGCCTCCATGTTGCGGACACGCTCGGTGTAAGCGAGCCAGAAGCGAAGACTGGCAAGCGGCTTGATGGATGTCAGCGGCGCCAGCCGATCGTCAAACTCCGAGACGTAACTCGGCAGGGCAGCGACACCGGCACCCGAGGCGCAAGCTTCCATCAGGACCGTTCCGGCATCCGTTCCCATCGTGTTAGGCAGAATGGCGCCCCATGCAGTTGCCGCCCCTTCCCAGCACTCCGGCTGATATTCGGCGCCGGAGAGCCTCAGGCACTGATGCGACTGGAGATCGCACATCGCCTTGGGCTCGCCGTGCCGGGCAATGTATTGAGGGGCTGCGTAAGGGACATAATGCAGCCACCCCAATTGCCTGGCGACGACGTTGGCCATCAGCGGCTTTTCGAACTGGATGGCGATGTCGCCATCGCCGTCGGAGAGGTTGGGCGTGGTCGGAAGAACCTTGAGGAACACACGCACATCCGGCTGCAGCTGAAGCAATTCCGGGAGGCGGCGCGCTAGCCAGTATGTCGCGATGCCTTCACGAGCACAGATGACGAGTTCGTCGGGGCTATGCTTGCCGGCACGGTCGACAATTGCCTGCACCGTGTCAGCCATGCTGCGCGCCGAGCGCAGAATGTCCTCACCGACTGCGGTCAGCTCAAGACCCCGGTTGGAA
Organism: uncultured Hyphomonadaceae bacterium; assembly: GCA_937873805.1. Lineage (GTDB taxonomy): Bacteria > Pseudomonadota > Alphaproteobacteria > Caulobacterales > Hyphomonadaceae > UBA7672. The sequence continues at coordinate 5,191 of CALMWO010000122.1, read as the reverse complement.
CGATCGAACAACTGGTGTCCGAGCGTACGCTCCAGGGCTTCGAGATCCTTCGACACTTTGTTATAGCTCATCGCAAGCGGGCCCGCGGCCGCATTGATGCTGCCTGTCTCGGCAACGGCCTGAAAGACCTTAAGTCGATCCCAGTCGAGTTTCGATCTCCCCCCGTTCGTCATTTTTCGACGACCCCCTGGTGAATCTTTGAGGAAGCGAAGCAACCTCGCCGCGTCCTAGCCTTGTCCATCGACCAGACAGAGCGATGCGATGAATTCGTCCCAAGCCCCGTTAAGATGTTATCCATGCAAGGCACGGACCACACAGGGGTTTTGCCACGGCGTCCGTATACGGATGTTAACAGACGCATGGTGCAACGCGGTAGCTGACAGCGCTTCCCTTGCGTCTCCCGCATCCAGTAACTGCGCTAACGCGTGGGCTTCACGGAGCAACTCTGCGCCGCGTCTACAGTACCGATCGCGCAGTCGGCGTCGTGCAGGCCAGTTCTCTAGGGCGCTCCCAACATGAGCGCTGGCAGGATCTACTGGGGCCAGATCGTCTGCGTGCTCGCAGCGTTCATCGCGAGCCTGGTCGTGACGACACAATGGACCGCGGATGCACTCGGCTACCAGTCGCAGCTTGGCGCTCCCGATATCGTCCTCTTCGGATATCCGCTCTATGCGCCCTGGAAATTCTTCCTCTGGTGGTATGCGTATGACGCCTATGCGCGATCTATCTTCGAGACCGGCGCTCTGCTCTTCCTTGCCGGCGTGGCTTTCTCCGTCGCGACTGCCTTCGGATTTTCACTCTGGCGTGCGCGGGAAGCCAAGGACTCCGCCACGTATGGCAGCGCCCGCTGGGCCACTGCGCGCGATGCCCGCAAGCTGCAGCTAACCAATGGCGATGGCGTCGTTCTGGGCACGCTTGATCGGCAACTTCTCCGACATGACGGCGACGAACATGTACTCGTGATCGCTCCGACCAATACAGGTAAGAGCGTTGGTATATCGCTCCCGACAGGTCTGGTCTGGCGGCATTCCTATCTCGCGCTCGATCTCAAGGGCGAGAACTGGAGTGTGACCTCCGGACTCCGGAAGGCATTCGGCCCCGTCTACCGCTTTGCGCCAACAACAGCCGACACCCATCGCTACAACCCACTCACACAGATCCGTCGCGGTGAGGCGGAGGTCCGTGATGCGCAGGTCCTGGCTGACATGCTGGTCGATCCAGAAGGCGCGCTTCGCGAGCGCAGCCACTGGCAGCTGCGCGCCTTCGAACTGCTCGTCGCGACGATTCTCTGGACGCTTTATGCCGAGAAGCGAAAATCCCTCGCACGCGTTGGCGAGTTGCTGGCCGATCCGACGCGCCCTGTGCTCGATCTCTTCGACGAGATGTTGCGTCGCCCAATCAAGGATGGCGCGGCACATCCGGTCGTCGCCGCAGGCGCCCGCCAGCTCCTGGACATGGCTGATGCAGAGCGCTCGGGCGTTGTCTCGACCGCTCTGGGCTTCCTTTCACTCTATCGCGATCCTGTTCTGGCGCGCGCAACCGAGGCCTCCGACTTCTCAATCGAGGAGCTGATAACAGGGCCGAGGCCCGTCTCCCTCTATCTGGTTGTCCCGCCCGAAGAGATGTCACGGTTGAAGGCGCTGTTGCGCCTCATGATCAACCAGATCCTGAAACGCTTGACCGAGATCGCATCGCAGAACACGGACGGACGGCGCGTCCTCCTGATGCTGGATGAGTTTCCCCAGCTGGGCAAACTGGACTTCTTTGAGCACGCCCTCGCCTATATTCGCGGGTACAGGATCAAGGCCTGTCTGGTCGCGCAGTCGCTGAACCAGCTCGTCCAGACTTATGGTGAGAACTCCTCCATTCTCGACAACGCGCATGTCCGCGTCGCGTTCGCCTGCAACGACGAACGTACCGCCCGACGCATCTCCGACATGCTGGGCGTTACGACTGAGACCCGTGCGCAGATGAACTATGCCGGATCGCGCATGGCGCCGTGGCTGGGACATACCATGGTCTCGCGCCAGGAAGTCCCGCGGCCCTTGCTGACGCCGGGCGAAGTTATGCAGCTCCCGCATGCGGACGCGCTGATCCTGACGGGCGGCGCGCCTCCCATACGCGCCAAGAAAGTGCGCTACTTTTCGGAACCCGTCTTTCAGGCGCGCCTCAAGCCGCCTATTGCGTCCCCCCGCCATTCCCCCAACGGCCTGCCGACAGCTTGGTCGAATCTGTTCGCGCCCGATACGCCGCTCTCCCCTCGCCCTAAACCGACGGCAGCCAAGCGCACATCCGCGCCGACGCATGGCCAAAATCATCAGGCGCTCCAGAACACGTTTGATTTCTCGAGCCCCGTATCGGGTGAAGCGGCGCAAACGAACGCCACGGCCTCACAGTCAGCCGCAAACCCGTCCGACGATCTAGGTGCGGCGTTCACCGGCCCGACTCTCGCGGGAACGGCTTTCGCGCTCGATCCCGACCATTTCGACACGGATGTCTGATCGTCATGTCACGAGCCAAGATAACCGCCTATATCAACCAGGATCTCGTCGCTGCTATGCGGCGTCTGGCCGTCCAGCAGGATCGCAGTTCGTCTGACGTGCTGGAAGACGCCGTTCATCGCTTCTTCGATGCGACGCGGCGGGAGGGCGAGCATCATGCGCTGATGGCGCGCCTCGACCGGATCATGGCGCGGCTTGCCTTGATCGAGCATGGTCAGGAGACACTGTTCGAACTGACGGCGCACACGACGCGCTTCGTGATGAGCGTCTCGCCCGACATCCCCGAGATGGACAAGGCGGACGTGAATGCGCGCGGATCGGAGCGCTTCCGCAATGTCATCGCGGCGATGGTTGCCAAGCTCCGGACCGGCCGCAGCATCCTGCGCGACCAGTTTGGTCCGATCAGCGCGCCTACCACGGCCAACTCCAGTATGGGGGCGGCTGCCGAATGAGCAACGCTGCTCCTCAACACGACGCGTCGCGTGGCCATGATGGCTCCCGCGGCCAGGATGCTTCGCGTGGATTGGCCATGCTGACGACGGCGCTCGGACCATCGATCGCCGCCATGCTGGACGCGCCTGACACGATCGAGGTCATTGCCAATCCGGATGGACGACTGTGGCTTGAACAGGTGGGTAAGGGGCGGATTGCGACTCCGCACCGGCTTGAAGCCTCAGAGACCGAGCGGGTCATTCGGCTTGTCGCAACACTGACCGGCGCCGAGGTCAATCGCGACACTCCTATTGTGTCCGCTGAACTTCCGCCCCGAGGGGAGAGGTTCGAAGGCGTCCTGCCGCCGGTTTCGCGCGGGCCGTGCTTTGCCATCCGGAAACCTGCGGGCCGGGTGTTCACATTAGATGATTACCTGGCTTCCGGCGTCATCACGCCCACGCAGGCCGCCACCCTTCGCGCCGCCGTACGTGACCATGCCAATATTATGGTCGCTGGCGGCACGGGCTCGGGCAAGACGACGCTCGCCAACGCCCTGCTCCATGAGATCGCCCAGCTTGGCGAGCGTGTGGTCATTCTGGAAGACACACGCGAGCTCCAGTGCGCGGCAGAGGATGTGGTCGCGCTGCGCACACAGCCCGGGTCAATCTCGCTGTCGGATCTGGTGCGATCCACGCTCCGGCTCCGGCCTGACCGCATTGTGGTTGGCGAGGTCCGCGGTCCCGAAGCCCTCGACCTGCTCAAGGCGTGGAATACCGGTCATCCGGGCGGCATCGCGACGCTTCACGCCAACTCCGCACAGGCGGCCCTGTCCCGGCTGGAACAACTCACCATGGAAGTCTGCGAGACACCGCCCCGGGCGCTGATCGCGGAAGCCATCGATCTGATCGTCTTTGTGGAGCGCGGCGGACCCGCCGGCCGCCGCATCCCGGAAATCCTCGCGCCCAAGGGTCTGCCCCTTCAAGCGCCGGACCCCATCGCACCCCAGCCCGGGGCGCGAGGCGCAAACGCGCTTGTCTCTACCAACAGGAGTGAACCATGAGACTGACTAAGACGCTGCGCGCATTGGTGCGCGCAGCAACCCTCGGCGCCACCGCCGTTCTCGTCAGCGGGGCCGCACACGCAGCCACCGCCGGCGGCGGCATGCCGTGGGAAGGCCCGCTAACGGCAGTGCTGGATTCCATCACAGGGCCGGTCGCGCGGATCGTCGCCATCCTGATCATCGTTGCAACCGGTCTCACGCTCGCGTTCGGCGATGTCGGCCAGGGCTTCAAGAAGCTGCTGCAGATCCTGTTCGGTCTCGCCATCGCATTCGCCGCAGCGAGCTTCTTCCTGCCGCTGGTTGGCGGTGGCGGTGCAGTGATCCCGTAAAGAGAAGCTCGCATGCGCGACCCCCGCGATGTTCCAGGATTTGTGGCGCCCGTCCGGCAGGCTTTGACCGCTCCCCTCCTCATGGGCGGCGCACCCCGGTCCTACGCCATTCTCAACGGCACACTGGCGGCCATCGTCGCCTTTGCCGGGGCCCTCCTCCCCGGGGTCCTTCTGGGCATCGCGGGTCATGTGCTCGGCGTCATCCTCGCCCGGCGTGACCCTGATGCGGTCGAAGTGATGAGCCGCGCCATGCGCCTCCCCAACCGTCTTGAGACCTGACGCTTCAAACGGATTTGCCCCCAAACGGATTTGAACATGTTCTCGCTTGCTCCTTACGCCCACACGCCAAACCGTCTTGAAGACTATCTGCCTTGGGCCATGCTGATTGCTCCCGGCGTTGTCCTCAACAAGGACGGTTCATTTCAGGCGACAGCACGGTTCCGCGGGCCTGATGTGCGCTCGTCCACACCTGAAGAACTGGTCGCATTCACGGCGCGCACCAACAACGTGTTCCGGCGCCTGGGGCATGGCTGGGCAGTCTATATTGAAGCCGATCGTCGCGAGATCACAGACTACCCTGATGGCGCGTTCGAGGATGATCTCTCGCGCCTCATCGACTCGGAGCGCGCCGCCCAGTTCGAACAGGCGGGCGCGCAGTTCGAGACGGTTCATCACCTGACTTTACAATGGACGCCTCCGCCGGATGCACACGCTAAGGCGTCGGCCTTCTTCTTCGAGATCGACCAGAAAAAGGCCATCTCCAGCCCACCTCGCAGACGGGACAAGCAGACACGCGTTGCCGACAAGACTGCGCTTGACCGACGCGTCGCGCGCGAAGCTTTGGACACTTTTCAGCGCAGCGTCGCCCA
>CALMWO010000121.1 GCA_937873805.1 uncultured Hyphomonadaceae bacterium | reverse complement strand
CTGGAGCGTGGGGCCGATGCTGAGCTGGTCCTGATACTGGGTGTCGAACTTGTGTGGCCAGACGAAGGGGCCAACGATCGCGATCAGGGTCAGCAGGCCGAGCACGATGAAGCCGGCCATGGCGGCCTTGTTCGCCAGAAGACGGCGCAGGCTGTCGTCCCACAGGGAGCGGCCCTTGATGGCGGCCTTGTTGAGCAGTTCGGCGTTCTGGCCGGGGGCGGCGGTCATGATCATTCGAACCGCACCTTCGGATCCAGCATGGCGTAGAGAATGTCGGCGATCAGGTTCAGCACGATGATCAGGCCGCCATAGAGGATGACCGCGCCCATGACGCGGGTGTAGTCGCGCGTAACAGCGCCCTCGATGAAGGATGAGCCGACGCCGGGAAGGCCGAAGACGCTCTCGATGACGACAGAGCCGGTGATGACGCCGACAATGGCGGGGCCCAGATAGCTGACGACGGGCAGGATGGCGGCAGGCAAGGCGTGGCGCGTCATGATGCGGAATTCGCTGAGGCCCTTGGCGCGGGCGGTGCGGACCGAATTGGAGCGCAGCACTTCGATCATCGAGGCGCGCATCAGGCGCGAGATGATGGCGATCTGCGGTAGGGCCAGAGTGACGATCGGCAGGAAGATGTTCTGGAAGTTCATGCGGCCGAGATCGAGACCGCCAGCTGCGAACCAGTGCAGCCAGACGCCGAAGACAAGGGAGAGAAGCGGGCCGGTGACGAAGGTGGGGATGGAGATGCCGATCATCGCGATGCTCATCGCGGAGTAATCGGCGGCGGAGTTCTGTCGCATCGCCGCGATGACGCCGAGCATGACGCCAAAGAACAGGCCAAGTGTGATGGCTAGGCCGCCGATGGTGAGCGAGACGGGCAGGCCTTCTCCGAGCAGTTCGGACACCGACTTGTCGCTGATCTGCATGGACGGGCCGAGATCGCCCTGAACGACATTGCCGAGATATTCGAAGTACTGCTCGTGAAGCGGCTTATCGAGGCCCATATGCGCCTTGAGGTTTGCCTCGACAGCGGGGGTCAGCTTGCGTTCGGTGGAATAGGGGCTGCCCGGCGCTGCGCGCATCATGAAGAAGGCCACGGTAATGATGGCCAGCATGGTGGGGATGGCGGCAAGGATGCGCCGGCCGGTGTAGGCCCACGGAATACGCGACGCGAGGCGAGCCACTGCCGATGAAGATCGGGGGGACGAACTAGACTGAACAGGCAGGGCTTACGTCCTCCGCAGCGGCGGGCTTATATGAGGCGTATCATGGGTCCGGGCGCAAGAAGGCAAAATTGCCGCGCCTGACACGAGTTTGGGAGTGCGACATGGCCGATATCAGGCAGGTGACGGAACAGTTCGCGGTTGCGCCGCAGCTTGAACTGGACGAATTCGCCGCGGTGGCGGCGCTCGGCTACACGCACATCATCAACAATCGTCCCGATGGCGAGGGGCCTGACCAGCCGAGTTCCGCACAAGCCGAAGCGGCGGCGAAGGCGGCGGGCCTCAGCTATGTTCATGCCCCGTTCGTGGGACAGCCGACGCCAGACGCCGTGAAGGCGGCAGCGCAGGCCAAGGGCAAGACGCTGGCCTATTGCCGGTCGGGCACGCGGTCGGTGACGGCGTGGGCGCTCGCTCAAGCAGGCGATGGCGGAAATGCAGAGCAGATCATCGGGGCGGCAGGCGATGCCGGCTACAACCTCGCGCCCATGGGCGGAATGCTGAAGCAACTCGGAGCGAAGTAGACGTGGCCGGCATCCCGTTCGTTCGTGACCTGCAGTTCAAATATGGCGAGGTCGCGCGTGTATCGCCTCGCATCCGACGGGTGATTGCCGAGAATCCGGGGCCGTTCACCTATCTGGGAACGGGCGTCTACATTGTTGGCAATGGTGAAGTGGCGGTGATCGATCCGGGGCCGGTGATCGATGCGCATTTCGAAGCGTTGAAGAAGGCGGTCGCGGGCGAGCGGATAACGCACGTGTTCACGACGCATACGCATCTGGATCATTCGCCGCTGGCGCATCCGCTAGCGGAGTGGGCTGGCGCGAAAGTCTATGGCTTGCCTGATCCGAATGTCGGCCATGGCGAGGTTTCGCTGGAAGAGGATGGCGAAGCGGGGTTCAAGCCGGATGTTCTCGTGAAAGACGGCGACGTGTTCGGCGGACCGGACTGGACGCTGGAGGCGATCACCACGCCGGGGCACATGTCCAACCATGTCTGTTATGCGCTGAAGGAAGAGAACGCGCTGTTCTCTGGCGACCACATCATGGGGTGGTCGACGACGGTGATCTCACCGCCTGACGGAAATATGCGTCAGTACTTCGCCAGCCTCGACAAGATAAAGGCGCGGGGGTTCTCGACGCTGTGGCCGACGCATGGGCCGCCGGTGACCGACGTGGCGCCGTTCATCGACGCCTATGCGACGCATCGGCGAGCACGCGAGCATTCCATCGTGGAGCGCCTGAAAGCGGGCGATACGCTGATCCCCGAGATGGTGAAAGTCATCTACAAGGATGTGGACAAGCGGCTGCATGCGCCGGCGGCGCATTCTGTGCTGGCGCATGTGATCCAGCTTGTTGAAGAGGGCCGCGTGATTGCAGATGGCCCGCTCACGCTGGCCACTCACTACAGGCTGGCCGCCTAGATCAGCGTTCGACGACCGGCGGCGACCACAGGCTTGCGCCTGCGCTCGGTTGGCCAAGCTGACGAAGTTGCCCGATCAACGTCATCGCCCGCTCGCGGCCGATGATGGCGCCGAGTGCTTCGGCTATCTGCGTTTCACTCGCCCCGCCTGCCTTCGCCTGCATCATCGTGCTGGCCAGCAGATCGAATGGCGACGAACGATGGATATTCAGGCGAACTTCCATTCCATCTTCGGGCTTGAAGCCGGCAAGGGTGCTGGCCTCTTCCAGTGCAGCGATCAGGTCGCCGGTCTTGTCGACCAGGCCGATCTTCGACGCATCTTCGCCGGACCAGACGCGGCCGCGGGCTATCTCCTGCACCTTCTGAAGCGGTAGCTTGCGGCCTTCAGCCACGATGCCGGTGAAGCGGTCATACGTTGCTTGCAGGCCTTCGAGCAGGCGCGCGCGCTGCGTGGGCGTCAGCTTCTCGGTGGAGTAGGCAGAGGTGAACTCGCCGCCGACACTGACCGAATCCGGGTTGATGCCGAACTGGCGCAGGCCGTCTGCGATCGCGAACTTGCCGCCGAAAACGCCGATGGACCCGGTGATGGTGGAGCGGGCGGCGATGATCGCATCGGCGCTGGCGGCGGAGTAATAGCCACCAGACGCGGCCATAGAGCCCATCGAGACGACGACCTTCTTGCCGGATGCCTGCACCTTTTTCACGGCGCTCCAGATCTGGTCGGAGGCGGTGGCCGAGCCGCCGCCTGAATCGATGCGGAAGACAACGGCGTTGACCGACTTGTCGTCCGCGATCTCGAGCAACTGTTTGGCGACGCGGTCGGACGCAAAGACGGGCGTTCCGATGGAGAACACGTCCGGCGCCCCGCCGCCGCCCGTGACGATATCGCCTTCGCCACCGACAACCGCGATGACAGCGCCGCCCTTGCCGTAGGACGGGTGATAGTCGTCGATCGACATAAGCTTGCCGCCGGCCAGTTTTTCTGCGGCGCTTGCAGCTTCCTCAGGATAGCCGAGGCGGTCGACCAGCTTCAGGTCTGCTGCTTCTGCCGCCTGATAGGGGCTGGCTTCAAGCAGGGCGCGGAGCGTGACCGGGTCGATCTTGCGATCGGTGGCGATGTCGGCGAGCGAGTGGGTCCACACGCTGGTGGCAAGCGCGGTCATCGCGAGGGCGTTGGGGGCGGTGTAGCCCTTCTGCTTGTAGGTGTCGGCGGCGCCCTTGAATTCGTAGAACTGTTCGATCTCGGGCGCGACCTTCAGCTTCTCCATCGCGCCGCCGAGGAACATCGTCTCGAACGTGATGCCCGGCGTCTCGAAGCTTGTGCCTGGCTGGAGCCAGATCTCGTTCGCCGCCGAGATCGCGCGATAGGCCGAAGGGCCGGATGCGAGGAAACCCTGGCTGTGGGCTATGATGAACTTGTCCTTGGCGCGCAGGCGCAGGAAAGCAGCGCGCAGCTCCTCCGCGCGGGAGGAGCCAAGGTTCATTTCGGCCGCGCGGACGAAGACGCCCTTGATATCCGGGTCATCCGCCGCGGCATTGAGCCGGAGCAGGGTTTCGACAAAGGACGTGCCGGAGAAAGCGGAGCTGAGGGCGTCGGTGGCCGGCTGGTCGGCCGAGCTTTCGCGCAGGTCGATCTCCAGAACGGCATTGCGCACCCGCTGGGGTTCGCCCGACGGCACGAAGGACATGATCAGGACAAGCGGAATGAGGACGAAGAACACCACCAGGGCGGCCAGACCGCCAAGGAAGGTGAGCAGGAAAGTTCTCATACCGTCATCTCCGCGCCGGAAGTTGCCCGGCGGTCAAAGCCTTAACGGGAAACGCGGGGCGGCGAAACCGGCCCCATTAGGGGGAGGATCAGGCAACCTTGATTTTAGGGTGGGAGCGTTCCTGGTCGGAGTAGCTGGATTCGAACCAACGACCTCTTGCTCCCGAAGCAAGCGCTCTACCAGGCTGAGCTATACTCCGACGGAGCGGGGCCTATAGCGGCTTTCTTTTGGACGCGCAACGCCCGAAAATACCAAGCAATGCAAGGCCGCGCCGCCGGCCCAAAGCGGCTGAAACTGCGTCAAAACAGGGTCAAATCCGGCAGTTGCATTCGTCGCGCGAAACGCATAACTCTCCGCACCTCCCTACTGGGGCGTCGCCAAGTGGTAAGGCAGCGGTTTTTGGTACCGCCATTCCGGGGTTCGAATCCCTGCGCCCCAGCCAGGGAGGTTCAGTCTCCGGCCCGTCGGCCGTTGAGACTCTGAATTGAGCCCAACTGTCCGGGACTTAGCGGCAGAGATTCCTCCCAGAGACTCGGTTGCCGTTTGCATTGGGCGCGACTTCTGCCCGTTTGCGCGGGCGAGTCTCCGGGGCCTCGCAAAAAAATGGAAAGTAGCTGCCAGCGCCGAAATGGCAGAGAGCGCATTCGCATGGTGGTCGCGGGTGAGATGCCGCGACCAAGATGGAGTTGTCGCTCTCGAAGCGGTTTGCAGATCTTGCCCGTCGGAAACAACATGCGGGTCAGTGCCCGGTCAGAAGGTCGGACGCGTGGCAGAGCAACATCCGCAGTGTGCGGCGTAAGAGGGAACGCGGATGCCAACCGATGTCTCATTATAGAGACAACATGGCCATTCGCAGCTGGGCCGTCAGAGTCTGATGTTGGCCCATTGCAGTCATTGAAGCAGCGCCGCGTGAATACTCCGCGCGCACTTGGAATCTGCCTAGAGCAGGGCGGAGGTGTAGCTGCCGCAAGCTCCCCAAAAGCCCGACAAAATCTCTCGTAACTAACCCGACAGGTCTGGCAATAGCGGGGCGGGTTTATTTTCCCGGTTGGTAGGTCCGCTCTATATGGCCGGCCAGTTCGTCCGGATAGAAATAGACCTTGCGAAGATCGCCTGCGGCGTAGCGTTCGATCTGGTCGCCAAAATGCGGGGACGCCACGTCACCGCTCTCGCCGCCCGCTGTCACGGCGCGAGCTTGTACGCGGGCCCCGAACTCGACGACGGCGACGAAGCTGTTGCCGACTGTCCCGTACATCTTCTTGGTGTTGGGGTATCTCTGGGCGCCGAACGCCGCGAGAGAACCCCACTGCGCAGACGTGAAGGGCACCGGAAGGCTAGGCTTAGCGTCGTCGAAGGAGGGCGTGATTGCATCGTTGAGGCGCTGGAAGCGGTTCACATCGCCCCACTGCACATCCCAACGGCCGAAATCGCGCGTGAGCCTTTCGACGGCGTCGCTGAGCGCCGCAAGCTTCCGCGCCGGAGCGGCACTCAGAATTTCCTGCTGAAAGGGCATCCGGCCGCCGCTGGCGCCTGGCGCGATCTGCGCTTTGGCGATGTCGCCCCAGGTAACCGCCAGGGTGGTCGGAACCGAGCCGGCAGACCATCTGAAATCCCAGGTGCGCAAGACGCCAACCGCATCGGCGAGGTTCGCCTTCAGCGGATCGCTCGATGGCAACGCATCGTAGGCAACAACCAGATCCGGGATCAGAACCGCGAATATCGGCGAATAGGAATCGTAGGCTGCATCGATAAGCCCCTGAAGCGTGAAGTCGGTGCGTCTTTCGAGAACACGCAAGGCATGGAGCGTACGCGTCGATTGTCCAGCCGCATCCATATAGCGCGGGTAGGCAGACTGCACGGGACTGTTTGCGCCAGCCGCCCACCACGGGCCGTCATTGCTATTGTAGACCCAGCCATTTCGCGGATTGGTCACCGACGGAAGCGCATCGAGCGCTGTCTCGCCGGCCCAGTCGGCTGACGGATCAGACCCATCGACCGGCTTGGTATAATCGAAGCGGTCATTTCGCTTCGGCATGAATTGCGGAAGGAGCATGGCGATATTGCCCTTGTCGTCCGCAAACAACGTGTTGTTGGACGAGTTGGCGGCCAGCGTCGACACCTTGAGAAAGGCAGGCAAGTCAGCGGCCTTCGTGCGTTCGAATGATTGCGTCAGCGCTTCCACCGGCTTGTGCATCAGCGCGGTGGCGATCCACCTGCCGGCTTCGGCGCGAACGATGGGGCCATGATGGGTGCGGCGAACATCAAACGTGCGCTCTGCAAGGGCGCCGCTGGATGCTCGGTATTGCAAGGTCACCGGCTTTGTTTCGACCGGGCGCGTTTTGTCACCGTGACGATAAACTGTCTGTCCATCGCGCTGAAGTATCGTCTCGGCAAACTCATCGACGACATCGACCGTCGACGTCGTATGCATCCAGCCGGCATGTTCATTGAAACCCTGGTAGATGAAGAACTGGCCCCATGTCGCGGCGCCATAGGCGTTCAGCCCCTCCTCGCTTGTCATCTGCAGCTCGGAGCGAAAGTAGAAGGAGGTGTGCGGGTTGATCAGCAGCAACGCGTGGCCATCGCGCGTCACCGACGGGGCCAGCGCAATGCCGTTCGAGCCGCGCGGTTCCTCGAAAAGCGGATTGTCGGCCTGGGCTGTCTGCTTGCCGGCAGGCGCCCCATAGAAAGCTTCCAGCCCCCGAAGCGAGATGTTGGCAATGTCTCCGCCGATGCTCCCCTCCGAAAAGCTCAGCGTCATCCAGGGCTCAAAATGACTGATCGCGCGCGGACGCGTCTCGGGGTGTGTCAGCAGGTAGTAGTTCAGGCCATCGGCCCAGGCGTTCATCAGCTTCTTCAGCCCGGCCGGGCTGGAGGCGTAGCGTTGCTTGAGATCTTCGGGATCGATAAACAGCCGCTGACGGAGATCGCTCCAGATTGCGGTCTCGCCTTCTGCCTCTGCAAGCCGGCCCAGCGCCGTGAGGTAGTTGGTCTCTACACGATTGAAGTCGTCCTCGGCCTGGGCGTAGATCATGCCAAACACAGCATCGGCGTCGGTCTTGCCGCGGACATGCGCGATGCCCCAGTCATCCCGGACGATTGTGACGCGCGCAGCGATCGCCTCGAGGCGATCAGGCTCCGCCGGGGGCGAGGACAGGCAGGAAGCCAAGCAAAGGCCGCCCAGCAAGCAGAGCAGAGTGGTGTTCAATCTCATGAGGGGCCTTCCTCGATAAGCTCGTCGCGCTGGTTCCAGAACGAAACCCTCTGTCACAATTGACAGTCCATGGTCCGCGCCCTCCAAGCAAGCTCATTCTGGTTGGCAGCCTTGGGGTGTCTGTCGACAGGCAAAATCGACGCTATCAGACAATCGCTAAGCGCGCGCACTTCCACCCTAGATGCAATCGAGCAATGCGGGCTTTCGAGCTATGCATTTGATCAGCATCGCGATTGGCATTGTGCAACAAAGATCATCCGATGGTTCGAATCTCTGCATCTCAGCCAGGTCGGCCCAGCTTAGTACATCCAGCCGAACACATCCGCGAAGCTCGCGATGGCCTGTGCGACGGGCAGTTCGAGCGGCGTTCCGGCCACCAACAGGCTCGCGCCTTCCACTACGGAGGAAACGCCGAGGCCAACCCACCAGGCAGGATGGACGGCGCGGCGGGTCATGAAATCATGGATTATGCCGGCCACGATGAAGAGCTTCGTGGAGGCGATTGCGGCGGGCATAGCCCAATCGTGAAAACCGAAGGCGGCGACCCACAGCCGCCAGGTCGCAGCCGCGATGACCGTTGCGGCGGCAGTGATCATCAGGCGTTTGTGCCAGTCGGGCCGGTGGCG
>CALMWO010000120.1 GCA_937873805.1 uncultured Hyphomonadaceae bacterium | reverse complement strand
CGTATGACACGCTTGCTCAGCTTCGCGCGAAGCTTGGGGCGGATCATTCGACCTTCCTTGGGCTCGACTTTGCGCCGGGCACGCATGCCAACAGCGTTGCGCCGCCTTATGGCTCAGCTGGCGCGATGCAATCGACGGGCTTCACCACGCCGATCAAGGCGTTCCACCTGACCAATCCGATCGCGCGCGCTTCGCGCACCATGGCGGAATGCGCCGAGCTGGCTGCGGGTGTTAATCCCGCGGTTGCGGCGGAATAGGGGGAGGGCAGAATGGAAAACCTCTTCCAGTGGGGCGGCGGAATGTGGGGCGGCATCGGCCTGGCCGTGCTGCAGATTCTTGCGTTCGTCGTCATCCTGCTCGTGCTGATCGCGTTCCTGCTGCTGTTCGACCGCAAGGTCTGGGCGGCGGTTCAGTTGCGCAAGGGCCCCAACGTGGTGGGTCCGTTCGGCCTGCTGCAATCCTTCGCGGACCTGATCAAGTTCGTGCTGAAGGAAGTCATCATTCCGGCAGGCGCCAACAAGACGGTGTTCCTGCTTGCGCCGATCATCACGTTGACGCTGGCGCTGGTTGGCTGGGCCGTCATTCCGGTCGCGCCGGGCTGGGTGATCGCCAACCTGAATGTGGGCGTGCTGTACCTGTTTGCGATCTCGTCGCTGGGCGTTTACGGCATCATCATGGGCGGCTGGGCTTCGAACTCGAAGTATCCGTTCCTTGGCGGCCTGCGCTCGGCTGCTCAGATGGTGTCGTACGAAGTCTCGATCGGTTTCGTGATCGTGTCGGTGCTGCTGCTGGTCGGCTCGCTGAACCTCAGCGATGTCGTCCACAACCAGGAAGGCGGGATCTGGAACTGGCACGCGTTCGCGTTCCCGACGATCTTCGTCATGTTCCCGATGTTCGTGATCTTCTTCATCTCGGCGCTGGCGGAGACGAACCGCCCTCCGTTCGATTTGCCCGAAGCTGAATCGGAACTCGTTGCCGGTTATCAGGTGGAGTACTCGTCTTCGCCGTATCTGATGTTCATGATCGGCGAGTACGTTTCGATCGTGCTGATGTGCTCGATGCTGACCATCCTGTTCTTCGGCGGATGGCATATGCCGCTGCCGATCCCGGGCGTGGAAGGCCTGCCGGAATGGCTGTTGAGCCTTGGCGGCCTGCTGGTGTTCATCGGCAAGACGACATTCTTCTTCTTCCTGTTCGCGATGGTGAAGGCGATTGTGCCGCGCTATCGCTATGACCAGCTGATGCGGCTGGGCTGGAAGATCTTCCTGCCGACCTCGCTGGTCGCCGTCGTGATCGTGGCGGCGTATGTGACCTTCCTGAATGCACCTGCGCGGCAGGAGTTCGACAGGCTGGACGCAGACAAGAGCGGCTATCTTGAAGCGGCTGAACTGGCGGCGGTGACGCTGGCTGCGGGCGTGGATGTAAACAACGACGGCAAGGTGAGCTTCGCCGAATACCGTGGCGAGGCGAGGAGCTAGCATGTCGATCGGCCAGGCCATTCGAGGCGCACTCCTCACCGACTTCCTCAGCGCGTTTGCGCTGGCGATGCGTCAGTTCTTCGTACGCAAAGCGACGATCAACTATCCGTTCGAGAAGGGACCGCTGTCTCCGCGTTTCCGTGGCGAGCATGCGCTGCGCCGTTATCCCAACGGAGAAGAGCGCTGCATCGCGTGCAAGCTGTGCGAGGCGATCTGCCCGGCGCAGGCCATCACGATCGAGGCCGAGCCGCGCGAAGATGGTTCGCGCCGCACGACCCGCTACGACATCGACATGGTGAAGTGCATCTATTGCGGCTTCTGCCAGGAAGCCTGCCCGGTGGACGCCATCGTCGAAGGCCCGAACTTCGAATTCGCGACGGAAACGCGCGAGGAACTTTACTACGACAAGGACCGTCTGCTGGAGAACGGCGATCGCTGGGAACGCGAGATCGCGCGCAATCTGGAACTTGACGCTCGCTATAGATAGAAGGGCGCGTCTCGCGGGGGCGAGTCGGGCCTGGTGGACTTCAGTTGCCCCATCCGGGGCGTTTTGGAACCAAAGGAAGAGGAAAGCCACGCTATGGCGCTGATCGCTTTCTACATCCTCTCGACGGTGGTCGTGCTGTCCGCGCTCTTTGTCGTGGCGGCGCGTAACCCTGTGCATTCGGTGCTGTGGCTGATCCTGGCGTTCTTCACGTCGGCCGGTCTGCTGGTGCTGATCGGAGCGGAATTCCTCGCGATGCTGCTGGTCGTCGTCTATGTCGGCGCGGTGGCGGTGCTGTTCCTGTTCGTGGTCATGATGCTGGACATCGACTTCGCGGAACTGAAGCAGGGCTTCCAGAATTATCTTGTCGTCGGGGTGCTGGTGGCGTTGGCGCTGCTGGCCGAGATCGGGATCGTAGCGGCTGCCGCTACATTTGGTGGCGGGACGCAGTTCAACGCCAGCCCGGGCGCCGCGACCAACGCGGAAGCGCTGTCGAAAGTGCTCTACACGGACTACCTGCTGCTGTTCCAGATGTCGGGCATCGTGCTGTTGGTCGCCATGATGGGCGCCATCGTGCTGACCCTGCGTTCGCGCCCGAGCGTCAAACGTCAGAACATCGCGCAGCAGACCGGACGCAAACGCAAGGACGCCGTCGAACTCAAGGACGTGCGACCGGGGCAGGGGATCTGACCATGGCAGGCCTCGAACTTACCCTCGGACATTATCTCGCGGTGTCGGCAGCGCTGTTCACGATCGGCGTGTTCGGCATCTTCGTGAACCGGAAGAACATCATCGTCATCCTGATGTCGATCGAGCTGATCCTGCTGTCGGTGAACATCAATCTCGTGGCGTTCTCGGTGTTCAACGGCACGATCATCGGCCAGGTCTTCGCGATGCTGGTGTTGACGGTGGCCGCCGCCGAGGCGGCTGTCGGTCTCGCAATTCTCGTCGTCTACTTCCGTAACCGCGGTGAAATCGCGGTGGAAGATGTCAACGTGCTGCGCGGTTAGGGGAGCAGAGGCGTGACCTTCCAGGAAATCGCGGCAATCTTCATCGTGCTGGCGCCCGGCCTGGCCGCGGCGGTCGCTGGCCTCGGCCAGCGCTTCCTTGGCGACAAGGGTTCCATGGCGATCACGACCACGATCGTCATCGCGGCTGCCGTGTTGGCGGGATGGCAATTCTTCGCGTGGTCGCTCGGCGGCCAATCCGGCGCGGCGCATACGATTGTTCTGGCAAACTGGCTGAACGTAAACACCTTCATCGCCGACTGGGCGATCCGCATTGATGCGCTGTCCGTGACGATGATGTTCGTTGTGACAAGCGTTTCGGCGATCGTTCACACCTACTCCATCGGATACATGTCGGACGACCCGCATCGCGCGCGGTTCTTCGCCTACCTATCGCTGTTCACCTTCGCGATGCTGATGCTGGTGACGTCGGACAACTTCATTCAGATGTTCTTCGGCTGGGAAGGCGTCGGCGTTGCCTCCTATCTGCTGATTGGCTTCTGGTACAAGAAGGCGTCGGCCAACGCCGCCGCGATCAAGGCGTTTGTCGTCAACCGGGTCGGCGACTTCGGCTTTGCGCTCGGAATCATGGCGCTGGTGTTCATGATCCAGCCGGCCGCGGGCGTGGACTACACCCAGTTCGGCATCACCCAGTTCTCGTCGATCAAGTTTGAAACCGTGTTCGCCATCGTTTCACACGATGCGCCGATCCACGTGATCGGCCAGGCGGCGGCTACACCGATCCAGAGTGTGACATTCGACTTCCTCGGCGTGCATGTCTGGGGTCTCGAAATGGCGGCGATCCTTCTGTTCATCGGCGCGATGGGTAAGTCTGCCCAGTTCTTCCTGCACACATGGCTGCCGGACGCGATGGAAGGCCCGACGCCGGTTTCCGCGCTGATCCACGCCGCGACCATGGTTACGGCTGGTGTGTTCCTGGTTTGCCGCGCCTCGCCGATCTTTTCGGTGTGCGAGGTTGCTTCGAATGTCATCACTGTCGTTGGGGCGACCACCTGCCTGTTCGCGGCGACGGTTGGCCTGGCTCAAAACGACATCAAGCGCGTCGTCGCTTATTCGACGTGCTCGCAGCTTGGCTACATGTTCTTCGCAGCCGGCCTTGGCGGTTACGGCGCGGCGATGTTCCACCTGTTCACGCACGCCTTCTTCAAGGCGCTGCTGTTCCTTGGCGCCGGCTCCGTCATTCACGGCATGCATCACGAGCAGGACATGCGTTTCATGGGCGGCGTTCGCCAGCCCATGATGTTCACCTGGGTGATGATGCTGATCGGCACGCTCGCGCTGATCGGGTTCGGTATTCCCGGAACGGATATCGGCTTCGCGGGCTTCTTCTCGAAAGATGCCATCATCGAAACCGCGTTCGCCTCGGACTCTGCCTTCGGCCCGTTCGCCTTCTGGTGCAGCGTGATCGCCGCGTTGCTGACGAGCTTCTATTCCTGGCGCCTGATGTTCATGACGTTCGAGGGCAAGTTCCGTCCGAACCCGCACGCACATCACGATGATCATGCGCACGCAGATGATCACAGCCATGGCCACGATCATGGACATCATGCACCGAAGGATGGCCGCGCGCCGGCTCACGAGTCACCGAAGATCATGCTGGTGCCGCTGGTGTTGCTCGCGACCGGCGCTGTGCTGGCCGGCGTCGTGTTCAAGCCGCAATTCCTGACGAGCAACGCCGAGAATTTCTGGCAGGGCGCGATCGTTCGCGATTCCGACCCGATGTATGGCCCGCATGGCGTTCACCCGTTCGGCGCGGCAACCGCGACGCACACTCCGGCGGCGGAGCATGCTGTGGAGGCTCCGGCCGCCGAACATGCTGCTCCCGCAACCGCCGAGGCTCACGCTCCGGCTGCGGAAGGCGAGCATGCGGAAGCTCATCACGAACTACCGGCCTGGGTCATCTGGGCGCCGTTCGTCGTCACGATGACGGGCTTCATCGGCGCCGTGATCTTCTATCTGATGGCGCCGTCCGTGCCGCGCCGCATGGCGGAGAATGGCGGGCCGATGCACTCGTTCCTGTCGCACAAATGGTATTTCGACGAGATCTACAATTTCGTCTTCGTGAAGGGCACGGCGCTGCTGGGCGACCTGTTCTGGAAGGTGGGCGACAAGAAGATCATCGACGGCCTAGGCCCCGATGGCGTCACAGGCGTCACCAAGGCAGGCGCAAGCGGTCTGTCGAAGCTGCATACCGGCTACATCTTCCACTACGCCTTCGTGGTTCTGATTTCGGCGGTGGTATTCGTCGCCTTTGTAATGCTCGGGCAGGGGCGCTGACGCATGGCTGGCTTGCCCATACTTTCGATCACGATCTTCATCCCCCTGGTCGGGGCGTTGCTGATCCTTGGCTTCCGCATGGTCGGCGGCGCGAATGTTGCGTCGAGCGCGTCCAAGGGCATCGCCCTGTTGACGTCGCTGGTCGCTCTGGCCGCTTCGCTGGTCGCGCTGTCGAACTTTGACGCGGCCAAGGTTGGCTACCAGTTCGTTGAGAGCGTGCCGTGGTTCGGCGGTTCATCCTACAAGCTCGGCGTTGACGGCATGTCGATCGCGCTGATCGTGCTGACGACCGCGCTGACGCCGCTCTGCGTGCTGCAGTCATCCACGTCGATCAAGGATCGGCTCGCGGAATACATGATCTGCTTCCTCGTGCTCGAGACACTGATGATCGGTGTCTTCTGCGCGCTCGACCTCGTGCTGTTCTACGTCTTCTTCGAAGGCGGCCTGATCCCGATGTTCCTCATCATCGGCGTCTGGGGTGGAAAGAACAAACTCTACGCAGCGTTCAAGTTCTTCCTCTACACGCTACTCGGCTCGCTGCTGCTGCTTGCGGCGCTGATCTACATGTCGATCACGGCCGGCACGACCGATGTGGTGGTGCTGCAAAATGGTCTGCACCCCGTCACCGGGGCGCTGCTGTTCCCGCCGGAAGTTCAGACCTGGCTGTGGCTGGCATTCTTTGCGTCGTTTGCGGTGAAGCTGCCGATGTGGCCGGTCCACACCTGGTTGCCTGATGCGCACGTTGAGGCGCCCACGGCTGGCTCGGTGGTGCTGGCTGCCGTGCTGCTGAAGATGGGCGGCTATGGCTTCCTGCGGTTCTCGCTGCCGATGTTCCCGGAAGCATCGCAGCTGTTCCAGCCGCTGATGTTTGCGCTGTCCGTCATCGCGATTGTCTACGCATCGCTGGTGGCTTTCCGTCAGACCGACATCAAGAAGCTGGTGGCATATTCTTCGGTTGCGCACATGGGCTTTGTGACGCTTGGCATCTTCTCGTTCAACGAGATCGGCATGCAGGGCGCCATCTTCCAGATGATCAGCCACGGCATCATTTCCGGTGCGCTCTTCTTCTGCGTTGGTGTGATCTACGACCGGATGCATACGCGCGAGATTGCATTCTACGGCGGTCTCGTTCACCGCATGCCGGTTTACGCCGCCTTGTTCATGCTGTTCTCGATGGCCAATGTCGGCCTGCCGGGAACGTCGGGCTTCGTGGGCGAGATCCTCACCATGGTTGGCGGCTTCCAGGCGTCGACGTGGGCGGCTGCGGGCGCGGCCCTCGGCGTGATCTTCTCCGCCGTTTACATGCTCACTCTCTATCGCCGGGTCGTGTTCGGCGAGATGACCAACGAGAAGCTGTTCGACATCAAGGACGTTACCCCGCTCGAATTCTTCATCCTTGGGCTGCTGGCGATCAGCGCCCTGGTCTTCGGCGTTTTCCCTGGTCCGATCTTTGATCTGACCAAGGGATCGACGCTCGAAGTACTTCGGATGATCGGGCAGGTCGGACAGTAGGAACGCGCCATGGATTTCCTCGCCGACATCAACAACGCGGTACCGGAGGCGGCGCTTGCCGGCTTCGGACTGAGCGGTCTTCTGCTCGGCGCCATCGGTGGCGACCGGATCTCGGGCCTGCTTCGCCTGCTTTCAGCCGCAGCACTGGTGGCTGCTTCAGTGCTGACCTTCTACCAGTTCCAGCATCCGGGTGCGGCTGACGGCATTGCTGCGTTCGCAAGCCCGATGGCGCCGGACGGCCTCTATCGCGTGACGATGTTCACGCTGTTTGCGAAGGGCGTGACCTATGCTCTCGCGGCGCTGGCGCTGTTCATGTCGGGCGGTTTCCTGAAGACAGCGCAAATGGAGCGGTATGAGTATCCACTCCTGATCGTGTTCGCTTCGCTTGGCGCGGGCATGATGCTGTCGGCCAACGACCTGATGACGCTCTATGTGGGCATCGAGACATTGAGCCTTTCGTCTTACGTGCTGGCCGCGTTCCGGCGCGATAGTTTGAAGTCGGCGGAAGCTGGCCTGAAGTATTTCGTGCTCGGCGCGCTGGCGTCGGGGCTGCTGCTTTACGGCTCGTCGCTGATTTATGGCTTCACGGGCGGCACGGGCTATTCTGTGATCGCCGCTGCGCCAGTGTCCGTCGGCTTGATCTTCGGTCTGGTGTTCGTGATCTGCGGACTGGCTTTCAAGGCTTCGGCCGCGCCTTTCCACATCTGGACGCCGGACGTTTATGAGGGCGCGCCCGCGCCGGTTGTGGCTTTCTTCTCGACCGCGCCCAAGATTGCCGCCGTGGCGGTGCTTGCGCACGTGCTGTTCGTCGCCTTCGGCGCCCAGCAGCAATCATGGCAGCAGATCATCGCGATCATCTCGGCGCTGTCGATGCTGATCGGCGCGTTCGGCGCGCTTACGCAGAACAGCATCAAGCGAATCCTCGCTTACTCTTCGATTTCCAACGTCGGCTTCGCGCTGATCGGGATCGCGGCGGGCGCGGAAAATGGCGCGGCCTCGGTGTTGGTCTACATGACGCTCTACGTGATCGCGACGCTGGGTATGTTTGCAGGCGTTCTCGCGTTGCGTCGCGGCGGCAAGGCGATCGACGATGTTTCCGACCTCAACGGTCTCGTGAAGCACAAGCCGGGCATGGCGCTGGGCTTGCTCATTCTGATCTTCTCGGTTGCGGGTATTCCGCCGGCTGCAGGGTTCTGGGGCAAGCTGCAGGTGTTCTCGGCTGGTCTGCAGGCGGACTTGCTGTGGCTGGTGCTGGCAGGCGCGCTCGCGAGCGTGATCTCGCTGGGATACTACCTGCGCCTGGTTTGGGCGATGTTCATCAAGCCGCCGGGCGAAGCGCTGGATCGTACGGACGCCAGCGTCAGCGCGATCGTGTTCGCGACCGCAATGCTGATGTTCCCGATCCTGACGATCGTCATCCAGATACTGCTTGAAACCGCTGCCCGTGCATCGGGCGGCTGAGGCGGATGAAGCTCGAAACATTCTCGAGCGCCTGGCCGGTCGTCCGGTTTGACGAGATCGATTCAACGAACGAAGAGGCGCGCCGTCGCGCCAGTGGTGGTGACACAGGGCCGAACTGGCTGGTGACCGGAAGCCAGACGGCGGGCAGGGGCCGACTGGGGCGGCAATGGTCCTCCCCCCGCGGAAATCTTTTTACCACGGCTTTGCTGCCGTTTCCGGGCACCCTTCAGGAGGCGGCACTGGCCTGCTTTTCTGCGGGACTGGCAGTCATCGACGCAGCGAGGGCGCTGGGCGTTGATACAGGTCAGCTGAAGCTGAAGTGGCCGAATGACGTGCTGGTCGGTTCGGCCAAGCTTGCGGGCATCCTGATCGAGACCGGATCGCTTCACGGCAAGCTCTGGATGGCGGCTGGGTTTGGCGTGAACGTGGAAGTGGCCCCAGAGCGGGCGGATAGGGTGACCAGCTGCCTGACCGCGCTTCCGGGCGGCGCCAGCATAACGGCGCAACGGCTGTTGAGCGCGCTCGATATCGCCTTCCGGGCGAGACTGTTCCAGCTTCTGAACGATGGCTTTGGTTCGACCCGCGAGGCATGGCTTAGCCACGCCGCAGCGCTGGGCGCCAAGGTGGAACTTAACCCTATTTCAGGGCGCATCGAGGGTGTGATGACCGGACTGGCCGAGGATGGCGCCCTCATCCTGAAGCTGGCGGATGGCTCGGAAACCCATGTTCGGGCGGGCGAAATCTCGGTATTGAGTTAGT
>CALMWO010000119.1 GCA_937873805.1 uncultured Hyphomonadaceae bacterium | reverse complement strand
GGCAGTGGGTTGTCTACGGCGTGGTCGGTACAGCCATCGTTGGCGTCGCCGGCTTTGAAGTCTGGCGCGGCATGCGCGACGCGGAAATCGACAAGTCCGCCGTCATATACGACGCCGCCTTCGCCGCGCGCGAGAAGGGCGACCTCACCGCCGCTCGCGCCAGCTTCACCCAACTCGAAGGTGACAAGACCGGCTTCAACGCCCTCGCAGGTCACATGCTCGCAGGCGTTGAAAAAGACCTGACCAACGACATGGCCGCCGTCGAAGCCCACCTCGCAACCGCCGCCGCCGCCGACAAGGGCGTCATGGGCGACCTCGCGGTCCTCAAGCTTGCCTACGCCAAGGCCGACACCGCCACGCTGGCCGAGCTTGAGACTTTGCTCAAGCCGCTGCTCGCCAGCACCGGCCAGTCCACCGCGCTCGCCCGCGAACTCATCGGCGCCAAGGCGCTCGCCGAAGGCAATGTCGATCGCGCCCGTTCCGAATTCGAAGCCCTCGCACTCGACCTCGAAGCGCCCCGCGGCGTGCAGGCCCGCGTGCAGCAGGCGCTCGCCACGCTCCCGGCGCGCAAGATCGATCTCGACGCTCCGACCGCGCCGGCGCCGGCTGCTCCCGCAGCCACCCCGGCTCCTGCGACCCCGTCCCCCGCACAGGCGCCCCAATGACATCAGTGATGCGTACGCTCATCCTCGCTCTGCCGTTGGCTGCCGCACTGGCTGCATGCGGCAATGCGCCGATCGTGCTGTCGGAAGAAGAGAAGGCCGCGCGGGTCACCGTGAACCCGTTCCAGGACACGCTCACCCCGGACTCCACGCTCGCAGGTTTGACCATTACGCTCCCCGCCGCCCAGCCGTCGGGTGACTGGCTGCAATCTGGCCTCAACGCCTCCAAGGCGCCCGGCAATCTCGTTGCCGGCGCTCAGTTCAAGGTCGACTGGCGCGTTGGCGTCGGTGAAGGCTCGGGCGAGCTCAAGCGCATCGTTGCCGCGCCCGTCGCCAAGGCCGGCCGCATCTACACCATCGACAGCAACCAGAAAGTCACCGCGATCGACGCCGCATCCGGCAAGCGCGTCTGGGAAAACCAGCTCAAGGCGGCCAATCCGCAATGGGACGAATACACCGTCGGCGGCGGCCTCGCGATCACCGGCGAGAAGCTGATTGTCGCGTCCGGCTTCGCCTACGTCGCGGCCCTGAACCTCGCTGACGGCAAGGAAATCTGGCATCGCCGTGTCGATAGCCCGCTCTCGTCATCGCCCGCCATCCTCGGCAACCGCGCCTTCATGACGTCCACCAACAACGATTTCTACGCCATCGACACCGACAACGGCGAAGTCATCTGGAACGACCAGGCGCTCTCGGAAACCGCGCGCGTCCTGTCCTCGCCCAGCCCCGCCGTAAACCAGGATATCCTCGCCGTCGGTTACTCGTCGGGCGAACTGATCGCCTACCTGCCGGCCAACGGCCGCCGCCTGTGGACCGACACGCTCACCTCAACCGGCCGCTACACGCCGCTGTCCGTCATCAACGACATCGCCGGCAAGCCGACCATCCAGGACGGCATCGTCTATGTCGCCAGCCATTCCGGCATCCTCACCGCCATCGACGCCCGCCTGGGCACGCGCCTCTGGAGCAAGACCTTCGGCTCGCGTCAGGGTCCGGTCATCGGCGGCGATTACCTCTATGTCGTCGGCACCAACAGCAAGGTCGCCGCCTTCAACAAGATCGACGGCAAGCTCGCCTGGGTCCGCGAACTCCCCGAGTTCAAGGACAACAACAAGGAAAACCGCATCGTCTGGACCGGACCGCTCCTGGCGTCGGACCGTGTGGTGATCGCGTCCTCCGAGGGTGACGTCATTGCCTTGTCGCCCCAGAACGGCGAGACGCTGGCGGATATCAAGCTCGGCCAGGCCGTCTACATCGAACCCATTGCCGCCAGCGGCAAGATTTTCGTTCTCACCGACCAGGCGCAACTGGTCGCGATAAAATAGGCCCTCTGCTATAGAGGCCAGAAGACTCCTGGCATCAGGGGTCGAATTGGAGTTTCCCATGACGCTGAAGGTGGCCATCGTCGGTCGCCCGAACGTAGGCAAGTCGACCCTGTTCAACCGGCTCGCCGGCCGGAAGATCGCAATCGTCGATGACCAGCCTGGCGTCACGCGCGACCGCAAGGAAACGACTGGCCGCCTCGGCGACCTTGAAATGGTTCTGATCGACACGGCCGGCTTCGAGGACGTCAACGACGACAGCCTCGAAACCCGCATGCGCCGCCAGACCGAAATCGCGATCCGCGAAGCGGACGTGTCGATCTTCCTTTACGACGCCCGCGCGGGCGTCACCACGATCGACGAACGCTTCGCCCAGCTCCTGCGCAAGTCCGGCAAGCCCGTCGTGCTTGCCGCGAACAAGTGCGAGGGCAAGCAGGGCGACGCTGGCCTGATGGAAGCCTGGCGCCTCGGCCTTGGCGATCCCGCGCCCATCTCCGCTGAGCACGGCGAAGGCATGTCGGATCTGTTCGCCGGACTTGCCGCTGCGCAGGCCAAGCTTGAAGCTTCCGGTTCCCTGATCTCGCTCGAACCCGAGCAGGAGGAAGAAGAGCCCTTCGATCCCGACGCCGAAGCGCCGCCCGAAGACCCCACCAAGCCGATCCGCATCGCTTTCGTCGGTCGCCCGAACGCCGGCAAATCGACCCTGCTGAACGGCATCCTCGACGACGATCGCTTCAT
>CALMWO010000118.1 GCA_937873805.1 uncultured Hyphomonadaceae bacterium | reverse complement strand
GTCCGTGACGATCAAGTCGGCGCTAGGCCTGCTCCCGCTCGACAAGGGCGAGGTGCGGTTCGCGGGCGAAGCAGCAAACGATCGCAAATCCATTGAGGCTCTGCGCCGCCGGACCGGCATGCTGTTCCAGGGCGGCGCGCTGTTCGACAGTCTCACTGTCTGGGAAAACGTAGCGTTCGCCCTGATCTATCGCGATGGCGTTAGTCGCGGCAAGGCTAAGAAGCTCGCCATCGAAAATCTCGCCAAGGTCCGCCTGCCCGCCTCTGCGGCTGACCTGCGCCCCGCCGAGCTTTCGGGCGGGATGCAGAAGCGTGTAGCGCTCGCGCGCGCCATCATCGCCAAGCCCGACCTGATCTTCTTCGACGAGCCAACCACGGGCCTTGATCCGATCACGGCGGATGCGGTCAACAACCTCATCGTTGAGCAGGTGAAGGCGCTAGGCGCTGCCGCCGTCTCGATCACGCACGACATGGCGAGCGTGCGGAAGATCGCAGACGAAGTCGCGATGCTGCACGAAGGCAAGATAGTCTGGCGCGGCCCCGTCTCCGCGCTCGACAATTCCGGCAACCCGTTCATCGACCAGTTCGTGAACGGCCGAGCCGAAGGGCCGATCCAGCCCGCAATCTAGCGGTCGCCTTGCAAAGCCTTCAATCTGTGATCCATTGCCCTTTACCGGCGCTAGATCGAGCATGGGAGAGAAGCATGAAGCTCAAGGCATTTGCCGCGACGTTCCTGGCGTTTGCGCTTGTTGGCGCCACGGGCTGCGCGACGACCCCGACCATCCCAGCCAATCCGCCGAATATTCTCGACAGCTATGTCGCCAGACCCGACCCCACCTTCGCCTGGAAGGTCGAGAAGACATTCACCGGCGCGGGTTATCATGGCGCCGTGCTGGAGCTGACCTCGCAGACGTGGATGACCGAGGCGCAGTCCGATCGTCCGGTGTGGAAGCACTGGCTGACGATCACAGTGCCGGATGCGCTCAGCAGCAAGAAGGCATTCCTCTACATCAATGGTGGTTCTTCAACGACGCCGGCGCCGAAAGGCCCGACCGAGCGCTTCGGCCAGATGGCGGTCGATACGGGATCGGTCATCGCCGATCTCGGGCAGGCGCCGAACCAGCCGATCAAGTTTGCGGAGACGCCCACTGTTGCGCGCAGCGAAGACGACATGATCGCCTACCTGCAGGCGCGCTATGACGCGGCGAAGGATCCTGAAGCTCTCGCCCGCCTGCCCATGGTGAAAAGCGGCACGGCGGCCATGACGGCGGTGCAGCAATATCTCGCCAGCGAAGCCGGCGGAAAGCTGGCGATCGATGGGTTCGTCGTCTCAGGCGGCTCCAAGCGTGCATGGACGAGCTGGCTGGTCGGCATTCTGGATGCCCGCGTCATTGGCATGATCCCCATCGTGATCAACGTGCTCGATGTCGACGCGACGACCCGCCACCACTGGGAAGCGATGGGCTATTTCTCGCCCGCGCTTGGCGACTATGTGAAAAGCGGGCTGATCCCTGACCAGACCGGGCAGAAGATGAAGGCGGTGAACACGATCGAGGATCCGCTGAATTATCGCGGCCGGCCGCGCATGAAGATTCCGAAGTTCGTCATCAACGCTGTGGGCGACGAATACTTCCCGCCGGATAACACGAAGTATTCTTATCACCTGCTCCCAGGCCAGAAGCAGCTTCGCATGCTGCCCAACTCGCGACATTCAACTGCGGGCACAGATATCAACGAGAGCATGACGG
>CALMWO010000117.1 GCA_937873805.1 uncultured Hyphomonadaceae bacterium | reverse complement strand
GCTGGAAGAAGCGCCGGGTCGCGCACGGCTGGCGATGCCCGGGCTTGAACTGCCCGAGGTCAGCCTGACGGAAACCGCGCCAGATCGTTTCCGCGTCGAATGCGCCTCGCGGATCAAGGGGGTGCAGCGGGTGCTGGTCGGAATGCTGACCGCGGTGGCCGACGATTAGGGCGCACTTTGCCTGATTGAAGCCGAAGGGCGCGACCGGATTGCCGTGGAGGTGCTTGACCGCGCCCATGCCAGTGGCCGCCGGTTCGACCTCTCCAGACCGGAGCGGCGCGAATGATGCATGATCTGTCCGGGCAGGAAATCCGACTGGGGATCGAGGCCCTGTCGCGTTTCATGCCGATGCATCTTTTGCTGGATGCCAAGGATCGGATCCTAAGTGTCGGCCCGACATTGCAGCGGGTGCTTGAGGGGATACCCACCCTTGGCGCGCGGTTCGAAGACCTGGACGATGGCAATGGCTATCTGTTCCGTATCTCGAAGGACGGGCGTTTCATTCTGGGCGGTGGCGGGAATATCTGCGCCTACCCGGTGAACAGCGCAGCCGCCTATACGGTGTCGCGCGACAAGGCGCATACGAAGCGGGTGCTGCAGTCAGGTGGCATTCCTGTCATCAACGGCGGACTGTTCTTCGCACAGACGCGCCGCGTCGCGATGCGGTCGCCGGGACGCGAAGCCGCCGACGCTGTGAATTTTGCGAGCCAGCTGGGCTACCCGGTGTTCTGCAAACCCAACCTCGGATCTCGCGGGACGTTCGCCGAGATCGTCAGGAATGAAGCCGGCCTCGCCGATTACATCAGTCGCGTGGCGGTCGATTTCGAGGCGTTCCTGATTGAACCGCTGCTCGGTGGCGCCGAACACCGCGTGCTGGTTCAAGACGGGCGGCCGGTCTTTCATTCCACGAAGAACGAGCCGACCCTGCTGGGAGATGGCCGATCGACGCTGGCCGAGCTGCTCGGCGCCATGAACCAGGACATTGCGGCCGACGGCGTTTCGGCCCTGCCCGTTTCCGCGCTGGGCGCTGACGCTTCCCGTGTTCCCGCAGCGGGCGAGCGCGTCGGGTTGCCGGGACGACGCAACCTCAGCGCGGCCGGCGCCATCGAGCAGGTGTCAGAGGTTGTTCCCGTAGCTCTCGCAGCCCTCGCGATTTCGGCCGTTCGCGCGCTTGGCTTGCGAATCGGCGCCGTCGACATGTTCGATATCTCGTCGCAGGGCGACCTTTCCCGTCTTGTCGTTATCGAAGTGAACGGCAATCCAGGTCTGCGCGCACTGGAGAATACAAACCGCTCCGATCTGATCCGGTCCATCTGGACAAGCATGCTGAATGAATGCCTGAGTAGCTGATGTTTGGCCTCCCCAAATTCGGCGATGGTATCGGCCTCCATCGTGTCGAACGCTTCTTCCAGGCCCACCGGATTGACCGGGCTGCGCTTGCCCGCCGTTCGATTGCCGTGACAGGCACGAACGGCAAGGGATCAACCGCGCGTTTCATCACGTCAGCCGTTGAAGCGGCTGGCCTGCGCGTCGGCTGTTTCACCTCGCCTCACCTTTTCGATGTGCGCGAGCGTTTCATGCTCGGCGACGACATGATCCCGCAGGCGGATTTCGAGCGGCACGCGGAAACGGTCCTCGCATTCAACCGGTCCCTGCCCGAAGGCGACAAGATAGGGTCGTTCGAGTTCCTGTTCCTGCTCGCCATCCTGTGGTTCCAGCAGGAAAAGCCCGACGCGATCGTCTGGGAGGCTGGAATTGGCGGTCGCTATGACCCGGTACGATCGGTCTGCGCCAGCGTCTCGGTGCTCACCTCGATCGAGCTGGAGCACACCGAACTGCTCGGCGCGACGGAAGAACTGATAGCCTATGACAAGTCGGATGTGGTCGCGCCCGGCGGCTGCGTGATCCTGTCACCCTCGATCAGCGACGCGCTTGCCGTGCGTATCGCCGCGTATGCACATCTTTCTGGAAAGATCACCCTGCCCGCCACGGCAAGCCGCCGCATCGGCCCGGTGGTCAACACGCCGAAGGGCGCGCGCTTCACCTATGGCTTCTCGGCGACGACGCCCGCAGCTGATCAGCCCGTGCGGCTGCGTCTCGCAGGGCAGCACCAGGTGGATAACGCCGTCACCGGTCTGCGCGCAGCGGAAGTGTGGCTCGGGCTCAAGCCCGAGGAAAATGCAGAGCGACACATTGCGATGCTGACGGCGCTGGGGCGCACGCGTTGGCCCGGGCGGCTGGAGAAGGTGGCCTCGGCGCCGGATCTCTGGATCGATGTGGGGCACACGCCAAAAGCGCTGGAAGCCGTCACGCGCACATTCTTGGAGTTCAGCCCGCGCGACAAGACGCTCGTCGTGTTCGGCGTATCCGCATCGAAGGAAGTCGCAGCGATCGCGCAGACAGTTGCCGGTCGTTTCGACCACTTCATCCTGACGCGCGCACACAAGGCCGGCGCGGATGTGGGCCTGTTTGCGGAAACATTCCGCAAACACTCGTCTGATGTGACGCTGGCTGCCGATACAACGGACGCAGCTCGCATTGCCAAAGAAAGAGCGCTGCGCGAGGGCATGAGTGTGCTGGCGCTTGGCGGCCTGTTTCTGTCAGCGGAGATTCAGCGCGCCTGGAACGGCGGCGACCCTACGTCGCTGGAATTCCTGTAGCTATTCAGCTTCCGCTTTGGACTTGCGCTTCGGCGGCTTGAGCTGGTCGCCATCAAGCGCGTCGTCCTCGCCCTGAAACAGTTTGCGGATGTTGACGGTGGCGCGGATGCCGACGTGGCGGAAGCTGGTGTGCAGCCAGTTCTCAGCAGCGTCGCGCCCCTTCCCAAACAGCATGTCGATGAATTCCGGCTCGACGTTGAACTTCGAAGATGCGCCGAGAGCGGCCAGCGACTTCTCATCAGCGATCGCATGCACCAGCATGCGGCGATAACCGGTGCCCTCAAGCCGCCCGGCTTCGATCAGGCGCGAGACGAAATCGACCGAACGCAGATCATGCAGCAGCGAAGCGTTGAAGGTGATCTCGTTGACGCGGTTTATGATGTCGCGCGCGGTTGTCGGCGCGCCCGGCCGCTTGATCGGATTGATCTGCACGAGCACCACATCGTCGGATGCGCAGTTTTCGAACAGCGGCCAGAGCGCAGGGTTGCCGGTGAAGCCGCCATCCCAATAGGGCACGCCGTCGATCTCGACTGCCTGGAACAGCCACGGCAGGCAGGCCGACGCCATCACGTGGTCGGCGGTAAGTTGCTTCTTGTCCCACACATGGGCGCGGCCTGTTTCGACGTTGGTTGCCGAGATGAAGACCTTCACCTTGGATTTGCGCACTCGATCGAAATCCACCAGCCGGACAACCAGATCCTTCAGCGGATTGAGATTGTACGGGTTGAGATCGTATGGGCTCGCCAGCCGCGTTACGAGATCGAACATCACATAGGCGGGCGAGGCGTCGAGGCCCCATCCGCCGAGCATCGTTTCGATTGGCGTGCGCTTGAGCGGGCTGGTGCGCGCCTCTTCCAACACGCCATTCCAGAAACAGCGAAGGCTTTCGCGCGCTTCTTCGCGATCGCCAGCGTGATAGCCTGCAGCCAGCGCCACGGCGTTCATGGCGCCGGCGGACGCGCCTGTGATGCCCTCGATCTCGACGCGCGGATCTTCAAGCAGACGATCAAGCACGCCCCACGAAAACGCGCCATGCGCGCCACCGCCTTGCAGCGCGAGGTTGATGAGTTTCGGGGCGTCGCTCTTGGTCATGCGCTTGTCCTTGCCCGACTAGAGCGCTTGTCCAGGCCTAGACGTCAACAACTTCCACGGCATGATAGCCGAAACGCGCCAGCGCCGGCTGCATGGCGGCGCGATTGGCTGCTCCACCAGTTATGTAAGCAACCGCCTCGCTTTCCGGGCGAGGCGTCTTTGGCGTCACACGGATCACCTGCCGCGCGACCGCTTCGCCGGTGTCGATCAGGCGAACGCCAGGTGGGCACGCAGCCGCGATGGCGCCTCTGATCAACGGGAAGTGCGTGCAGGCAAGAACGACGATATCGATCTGCTGGCCGTGCGGCGGATCGAACATCGGCTTCACGGCATAGGTGACCTGTTCCTGATCGATGCCCTGCCCGCGCACGGCGCGCTCGGCCATGTCGACCAGCCCGGCCGTGCCACGCCGCACCACGATCTTGCCGAAGGCGAACTGACGCTCGAGATCATCGAGATAGGCGCGGCGCACTGTGCCGGGCGTCGCGAGGATTCCGATAACGCCGGTCCTGGTTTGCTCAGCAGCGGGCTTGATGGCAGGTACAGTGCCGACGACCGGAACGGTTACCCGCGCGCGGATGTCGTCGAGCGACAGGGTGGATGCCGTGTTGCAGGCGATCACCAGCACGTCGGGCTTTGCCACACCAACCAGCGTGGCGCAGAGGCGCGGCAACCGCTCGCGCAGCTCCTCGTCGGTCTTCACGCCATAAGGAAAGAAGCCGCTGTCGGCGGCGTAGTCGACGATCCAGTCCGGCGCAGCCTTGCGTAATTCGTCGGCAATCGTCAGCCCGCCCACGCCTGAATCGAACACCAGCGCGCGCGTCATTGAACGAACTCAGCCCTTCTCGCTCAGCGAACCGACAAGCGGGCCGTAGAGATCCGTGCGGCGATCGCGGAAGAAACCCCAGGCGGCGCGGGCGCGATCGACTTGGTCCATGTCGATAGTGGAGACAACGACGCCTTCCTGCTTGCGATCGAGATCGCCGAGGATTTCGCCGGTGTGGTCGGATATGAAGGACGTGCCGTAGAACACCTGGCCGTTCTCGACGCCGACACGATTTGCAGCGGCGACCGGCGTGACGTTCGAAACCGCGTGACCGAGCATGGCGCGGCGCCAGCGGGCGGCGGTGTCGAGACTGCTGTCATGCGGCTCGGAGCCAATGGCGGTCGGGTATAGCAGCACGTCAGCGCCCATGAGCGCCATGGCGCGCGCGGTTTCCGGGTACCACTGGTCCCAGCAGATGCCGACGCCGATGCGGCCCTTCTTCGTATCCCAGACGCGGAAGCCGGTATCGCCGGGACGGAAATAGTACTTCTCCTGATAGCCGGGGCCATCGGGAATGTGGGACTTGCGGTAGATGCCCATCAACGAGCCATCGGCGTCGATCATGACGACGGTGTTGAAATAGGCGGGGCCGGCCTTCTCAAAGATCGAGACGGGGATGACGACGTTGAGTTCAGCTGCAAGCTTTGCCATCGCCTTCACAGCGGGGCTTTCGCGCCATGGATGCGCGCGCTGGAAGTTCTCTTCTTCCTGCGAGGTGCAGAAATAATGCCCCTCGAACAGCTCGGACGGAAGGATCACGTCCGCGCCCTTCGATGCGGCTTCGCGCAGGAGCTCGCTGACCCGCTTGATGTTGGTCGCGGAGTCGTCGGTCAGCGCCGACTGGAGAACGGCGAGCGTGATCTTGCGGGCCATGATCGCTTCCTCGCTATTTAGCTGGTTGCTGTTGCGTGATGCAGTGGAACGATCCGCCGCCCGAAAGAATATGGGTGGACGGCAGGCCCACGACATTGCGGCCGGGGAAATACGGCTTCAGCGCATCGACGGCCTTCTGAGCCGATGGCGTGCCGTAGGTGGGCACCACAACGGTGGAATTGCCGATCAGGAAGTTCATATGGCTGGCAGGCACAACATCGCCATCCTCGTTCTCGACACGGCCCGGAGATGGAATGCGCACGACCTTCAGGATGCGCCCGCGCGCATCGCGCTGGTTCTCCAGCTGTGCGGCAATCTCGTCGAGGCGCGCAGCGTGCGGATCATCCGGGCCGGATGGCGACTGACAGGCCACCACACCCGGCGCAAGAAAGCGGGCAATGTTGTCAACGTGACCGTCCGTGTGATCGTTGAGCAGGCCACGGTCGATCCAGATCGTCACGCGGGACCCGAGCGCGTCATGCAGCATCGCCTTGACGTCCATCTCGCTCATCAGCGGATTGCGGTTCGGATTGAGCAGGCATTCCCTGGTCGTGAGGATCGTCCCCTCGCCGTCCCAGTCGAGCGCGCCGCCCTCGAGCACGCGGTCCCAGCGCGTCGCGTCCGCACCAGCCTCGATCGCGACGAACGCGCCGACATGGTCGTCATAGTCGAGCACATACTTGCCGCCCCAGCCATTGAACGTGAACAGCGCGCAGCGGTCGTTCGAGTAGAAGATCGGGCCCGTATCGCGCAGCCAGATATCGCCATAGCTCGCGTCGATCAGCTCGGCATGCTCACCGATGGCCTTCTCCGCCGACAGCATCGCCGTCGGGCCGTGGACCAGCACCTTCATCTTGTCGCCCGGACGTCCGTCCGGCCCCGGCGCGGCGAGCGCCTTGACCATGGCGGCGACCTCCGCCTGCGCAGGCGCAAGGTTTTCCAGCCACAGCTCCTCATCGGCCGGCCAGGCCGTCCAGATCGCCGCGTGGGGCGCCCATTCCGCAGGAGGGTGGAGATCGATTTCGCTCATAGTTTGCCGCTCTATCAGGTGCGTGCCAGCACGCAAGCGCTGGACACAAGCGTGCCCATATGGCCCCGCTTTCTCAAAAGAAAAGAGGCGGCCTGTGAGGACCGCCCCTTTCCGGTTCGCCAGTCTTAAACCTTAGAAGTCGTAGCGCGCGCCAACGCGGATCTGCCAGAGCGACGCATCGATGTTGATCGTGTCAGCATCGGGGTTGGTCTGGTTGGCGCTGATGATGTAGCGGCCCGCCGAGTCCAGGCCCGAGACGGCGTACAAGCTCGCCAGCGCCGGGAAGCCGTGCTCGCGCACGATGCCCCAGTTCGGGCTCAGCAGGTTGCCGAGGTTCTGGACGACCACGAAGCCTTCGGCCTTGTGACCTTCCGAGATGCCCGGGATAGCTTGCGAGAACTTGAAATCGACGCGTGCGATCCAGTCATCGTTGGCGATGTTACGGGGCGCAATCTGGCCACGGTAATCCGACAGGACGTCGTTGCTCGCGATGTAGTCGTTGAGCCGCTGCACGGCCGCCGCGTTGGACGAAGGCGAGATGATCGGATCGGTGATGCCGGTCGGGATGTAAGCAAGCGTCCGGCTGATCGCGTTGGTGTAGGGTTCGAAAGAAATCCCGCTCATCGTGTAGCTGTAAGGCAGACCCTGCTGAGCGTAGCCACTCAGCGAGAATTTGCTCGGGAAGTTCTCGAACAGCTCCAGCTCATAGTTCACGTTGAACGAGAAGCGGTGCGGCACGACGTAATCCGAACGGTCGAGCGGCATGTTGACGATGTCGTAGCGGGCGGCGTTCTCGAAGTTCGAGAAGGCGACCGACGACGTCATCGGGTTTGTTTCGTTGCCGTAGGTGTGGGCGTAGCCAACCGTCCAGTCGAGGCCGAAATCGTAGGCCTTGTGGAGCGACAGCGAGTAAACCCAGTTGTCCGACTTGCGATCCGAATTCGACAGCAGGAAGTCGTTCGTGTTGCCGGTGTAGCGCGGACGGCCGTCGAGGGTCGTGCCAACGCGGTTGTAGAACAGCGGCAGGATGACCGGGGCCTTGTCGGTCTGGGCGTAGAGCACGTCCGCGTCGATGCGGTAGCCGTCACCGAGGAAGGTGCCCGTGTCGAGGTTCCAGGTCGCGCCGAGCGCATAGCGCCAGGACGACGGAAGTTCGAAGTCCGGGTCGATGGCGTTGACGCCGCCCACCGGAGCCGCATTGGCGATGAAGTTCACGCCGGCGTTCGGAACGTCATAAAACGGACGGCCCGAGCCATTGTAGGTGAAGTCCGACAGGTTCGGCGTGTTGGCGGTAGCGAGCGTCACGCCCGGGAGGTTGCAGCCGCCTGCGCCGCTGCGGCAGATGAAGTCGCTCGTGAGCACGCCCGTGTTCGAGTAGCTGTTCGACAGCCAGACGTTCGGGTTGCCGCCCGAGTAGAGGCCAACGCCGCCACGGAACGTGATGTCGTTGTTGAAGTCGTAGGTGAAGCCAAGGCGCGGCTGCAGCAGGTGGAGACCATCGAAGGTCTCGTCATTGCCGAAGCCATAGCGCGTACGGAACGCGGCGTTGTAGGCCGGCTTGTCATCCGAGCTGTACATGTCGAGGCGGAGGCCGCCCGTCAGCTTCAGCTCATCGCTCACCTGCCATTCGTCCTGCAGGTACATCGTCGTGGTTTCGTAGCCGAAAGCCGCGGCCGCGTCGTTCGGCTCGTTGCTGCCGACAGCGTTCGAGTATTCGAAGTAGCTGAAGCGCCCAGCCTGGAAGTTGGCGAGGCTGGTGAAGCGCCATTCGCCTTCGACTTCCTGCAGGAACAGGTTGAACACGTCGAGTTCCTCGCGCTCAACGCCTGCGGTGAACAGGTGATCCTCGATCGCGTAGTTCATCGCCGCCTTGTAGCTCATCACTTCGTAGGAGAGCTTGTTGCGGTGACGTGAGTCGTCGGCGCCGAGATAGATGCGCGCCGTGCCGCCGATGGTACGCGGAACGTCGACCTGGATCTCGCCGAAGTCAGGGCCGGCAACCGGGTTCTGGCGGTTGTCGAGCTTCAGGTTCGAGATGCGGAACTCGGTCGAGAAGTTGTCTGTCCAATCCGAGAACAGCTGGCCGGTGTAGGATTCCAGCTTGGCGCCGCGCTCGTAATAGTGGTTGCCGTCGACGATCTGGCTCGACGTGTCATCCGACGACGAGAAGTTGAAGCCGTCATTGTAGTTGTACGTCAGCGCTGCGCGGTGGCGGTCGTTGATGTTCCAGTCGAGTTTGACGAGGAGCTTTTCGTCCTCAACCGGCATCGAGGTCGGCAGGCCGCCGGCTTTGTAGCCGTACTGGTTCACGGCAGTGTCGATCACAGCCTGATAGACAGCCGGATCGATGAACTTGTCTTGCGGGGCGTAGGCAAACACGTTCGCGCCTTCGAACTTTTCGTAAGCGGCGAAGAAGAACAACGTGTCCTCGATGATCGGGCCGCCGAGGCTGACGCCGTAGCGCTTCTCGTCGAAGGTTCCGAGGTTCCGATGGACGCCGTCAGTCTTGTCGCCGGTCAGGCCATCATCTGTGTAGTCGAAGAAGGCGCCGCCGTGGAATTCGTTCGAACCCGACTTGGTGACCGCGTTGATGTTGCAAGCGGTGAAGAAGCCGTACTGAACGTCGAACGGGGCCAACTCGACAGAGACCTGCTCGATCGCATCGAGCGAGAACGGCATGCGCTCGGTCGGGTAGCCCGACGAGTTGAGGCCGAAGCTGTCGCCGATGCGCGTGCCATCGAGCGTCAGGGCGTTGAAGCGGGGGTTGGCGCCGCCGCAGGAGATGGCGTCCGAGTTACCCTGGTCGATCGAGATACGCGGGTCGGCGGCGAGCAGGTCGCGAATGTCGCGGTTGGCGAGCGGGGCGTTTTCAATATCAGCCAGGCTGAACGTGGCGGCGGGACCCGTGGCGATCGGCGTTGCGCCAGCCTGGGTCGCGGTAATGATGATGACGTCGGTCGATTCCGAACCCGAGAAGGCGAGATTGAGGCTGGTCGGCGAACCGAGCGCCAGGAACACTTCGCTGACGCGCGTGGTCTGTTCGCCGTCGGCGGCGATCGAGACGGTGTAGGGACCGCCGACATTGAGGCCGCGAATGTCGAAAGCGCCGGTGGGCGTTGTGACAACCGTGCGGGTCAGGCCGTTGCGGGTGTCTTCGACCGTGACCGTGGCATCACCCGCGGGCGTGCCATCAGACTTCGCAACGGTGCCCTGCACGCCCGATGTCGTTACCTGAGCGAACGCCGCCGGCGTCAGCGAGGCCGCAACCGCCACGAACGCGACGCCGCCAGCAAGTCTTTTCAGATTGATCATTGTCACCCCTGCGCCATCCAAGAGAGGGGCGAACTACCCCTCCCGATTTCATCGCGCCGATAGCGTGTCAGCTTCGGCGGCTCAATCACCCGGGCTATGAATGTTTCTTGACGAGATCAC
>CALMWO010000116.1 GCA_937873805.1 uncultured Hyphomonadaceae bacterium | reverse complement strand
CTTCGACCTTGAACGAGATGTGCGCGCGGCGGGTGTGCGCCATCCTGTTCGTGATCTGCTTCTTCATGATGGCGGCGCTGCTGATGTTTGGCCACGAGGCCAAGGGCGCTACGCGCTGGATCCGCTTCTGGGGCACGACGTTCCAGCCCTCCGAGATCATCAAGCCGGCGCTGATCGTGCTGTCGGCGTGGCTTCTTGCCCAAAGAGAAAAATTTCCGAGTGGACCGTGGGCGGTGATCGCGTTTGCATTCTATGCGGTGACGGTCGGCCTGCTGCTGCTTCAGCCAGACGTGGGGCAGTCGGCGCTGCTGACGGTTGGCTTCATCATCGTGTTCTTTATTTCGGGCCTGCCCTGGCTGTGGGCTTCGGGGTTCGTGGTCGGCGGCGCAGGACTTGGCTGGAGCCTCTACGCGTTGCTGCCGCACGTTCGGCAGCGCGTGGATTCATTTCTCAATCCGACGCAAAACGACACCTACCAGATCGATCGCGCGCGCGAGGCGATCGAGCGCGGCGGGTTGTTTGGTGTGGGGCCGGGCGAGGGCACGGTGAAGCGTGTGCTGCCGGACGCGCATACCGACTTCGTCTATTCGGTTGCGGGCGAGGAGTTTGGTCTCGTTCTGCTGACCTTGCTGACGCTGCTGTTCGCCGTGATCGCCATCAAGGGCGTGATGGATGCCTCCCGGCATCAGGATACCTACCGCCGCGCCGCTGGCGTTGGCCTCTATGCGATCTTCGGCCTGCAGGCGGCGGTGAACATGGCGGTGAACCTGTCGCTGATTCCGCCCAAGGGCATGACTTTGCCGCTCGTTTCATCAGGCGGATCGTCGCTTCTCGGCAGCGCTTTGACGCTCGGCCTTGCTTTGGCCCTAACTCGCAAACAGCCTGAATCCACCCTCGCTCATCTGAGACACGCATGACCTCTTCTTCCAAGCCTCTGGTTGTCATCGCGGCGGGCGGCACGGGTGGCCACATGTTTCCGGCGCAGGCGTTCGCCGACGAAATGCGCGCGCGCGGCTGGACCATTGCGCTGGTGACGGATGAGCGCGGCAAGAAATACGCGACCAATTTCCCAGCCGACTGGCGGCTGGAAGTCGATGCGGCGACGTTCGGATCGAAGATGCCGCACAAGCTGCTCGCGTCGGCGCTGAAGCTGCGCAAGGGCACGAACGAGGCGCGCAAGAATTTCGAGAAGACCAAGCCGTCGCTGATCGCGGGCTTTGGCGGGTATCCGTCCTACCCGTCGCTGTCGGCTGCGCGGTCGATGGGGTTGCCGATCATCATTCACGAGCAGAACTCGGTGCTGGGTCGCGTGAACCGGCTGTTTGCGAAGACGGCGAAGTTCGTCGCCTGCGGTTTTGACCGGCTGGACCGTCTTCCGCTGGCGGCGGAGGATCGCAAGAAGGTTGTCGGCAATCCGGTGCGCAGTCCGATCAAGGCGGTGCGCGACAAGCCTTATCCTGAGCTGAGCGATACAGGACCGCTGAATATTCTCGTCACGGGCGGCAGCCAGGGTGCGCGGCTGTTCGGCGAAGTGATCCCGCAAGCGATTGCGTCGTTGCCCGAGGCGCAGCGGGCGCGTCTGACGGTTGTTCAGCAGGCGCGGGAAGAACAGCTTGAAGCTGTTCGCGCCGCCTATCGGGCAGCCGGCGTGAAGCACACGGTGGATTCGTTCTTCTCGGACATGCAGGACAGGCTTGCGGCGGCGCACCTAGTGATCGCACGCTCGGGCGCAGGTACAGTGACCGAGCTTGCTGTGGCGGGCCGCCCCGCGATCCTGATCCCGCTCGGCATCGCCATGGACGACCACCAGACAGCCAATGCCGAGGGCATGGTGACCGGCGCAGCCGCGGATGTCGTCCCGGAGCCGAAATTCACGGCGGAGATGCTTGCCCCGCTGCTGCTGGAGCGTATTTCCAACGCTGGCGTGCTCAAGGCGCGGGCCAAGGCGGCCTGGCAGCTCGGCAACCCGAACGCGGCGCGCGATCTGGCTGATCTTGCGGAGCAGGCTGCTGGCGTGACAGGAAAGCGGGATGCGTAAGTCACTTCCTTTCGATACGGGTCCGGTCCACTTCGTGGGCATTGGCGGCATTGGCATGTCGGGCATTGCCGAGGTGATGCTGAACCTTGGTTATGATGTCTCCGGTTCGGACATCAAGGAGAACGCGAACGCATCGCGTCTGGCCAAGCTGGGCGCCAAGATCATGATTGGCCACAAGGCCGAGAACATCGAAGGCGCCGGCGCGCTGGTGATCTCGACGGCGATCAAGAGCGGCAACCCGGAAGTTGATGCGGCGCGGCTGAAGGCCATTCCCGTCGTGCGCCGGGCGGACATGCTGGCCGAGTTGATCCGGCTGAAATGGACCGTCGCGATTGCAGGCACACATGGCAAGACGACGACGACTTCGATGGTTGCAGCCCTGCTCGATGGCGTGGGGCTCGACCCGACGGTCATCAATGGCGGCGTGATCAACGCCTATGCGTCGAACGCCAAGCTCGGTCAGGGCGAGTGGATGGTGGTGGAGGCTGACGAGAGCGACGGCACTTTCACCAAGCTGCGCCCGACTGTGGCGATCGTCACCAATATCGATCCTGAGCACATGGATCACTATGGCTCGATGGAAGCTCTGCGGAAGGGCTTCGATACGTTTGTCGAGAACCTGCCTTTCTATGGCTTCGCCGTTCTGTGCGCGGATCATCCTGAAG
The DNA here is from genome assembly GCA_937873805.1 of uncultured Hyphomonadaceae bacterium. Lineage (GTDB taxonomy): Bacteria > Pseudomonadota > Alphaproteobacteria > Caulobacterales > Hyphomonadaceae > UBA7672. The sequence goes on along the minus strand of CALMWO010000116.1, from coordinate 5,482 downwards.
TTCAGGCGCTGGCCTCGCGCATCCCCGATCGGCGTCGGATCACCTATGGTTTCAATCCGCAGTCGGATCTCTGGGCGGTGAATGTGCGCTCGGAAGCCGAGGGCTCGACCTTCGATCTGGTGCTGCGTTCGCGCGGGGCGACGGATCAGACGCGCTGGGTTGGCCTCAAACTGCCGATGGCGGGGCGGCACAACGTTCAGAACTCGCTGGCGGCGATTGGAGTCGCGCGCGAGCTCGGCGGCACGGAAGAACAGATCCGCGCGGCGCTGTCGAAGTTCGGCGGCGTGAAGCGGCGGTTCACGCCGGTGGGCGAGTGGGGCAAGGTCAAGATCATCGACGACTATGGCCACCACCCGGTGGAGATCGCAGCCGTGCTGCGCGCCGCGCGCGATGTGCAGGGCCGCGACAAGCGGGTGATCGCCGTGGTGCAACCACACCGCTACACGCGCCTGCGCGACCTGTTCGAGCAGTTCTCGACCTGCTTCAACGATGCGGACGATGTGATCATCACGCCGGTCTATGCGGCGGGCGAGCAGCCGATAGACGGTGTCAATCACGAGACGCTGGTGAAGGGGCTGATCAATCACGGCCACCGTTCCGCGCGTGCGCTTGGCGGGCTGGGAAGCCTTGCTTCTGAAATCCGCAATGCCGTGAAGACGGGCGATGAAATGGTCGTTTGTCTCGGCGCGGGCGACATCACATCTTATGCGAATGCGCTGGCGGATGATCTCAGGGCCCTCAAGGGCTGAGCGACGGAACAGCTTCTTTCCTGCGTTCTCTGGTTGTTGAATGGGTCGGGCCTTGCGTCGCGGTTTCCGTGACGGCAAAGATCGCCGCAACAAGCGCCATAAGGCGCGGCCAGACGGGGAGATATCAATGCGCAGGTCCATGTTGGTTGGAACGGGGCTGTTGGCGCTTGGGCTGGCGATCGCGCCGGCGGCGCTGGCGCAGGCCGGGTACACGCCGCCGAAGACCAGCTGGGGCGTGCCGGATCTTCAGGGCAACTGGACCAACGCCTCGATCACACGAATGACGCGACCGCCCGGTATCGATGCGCTGGTTCTCACGCCTGAACAGGCGAAGAAACTTGAGGACGGCGACTACAACAATATCCGCACGCGCGAGGAGCTGAAGCCGACTGACCAGAAGGAAGGCGCGCCAGAGAAGGGCAAGCCCTTGCCGCCTGTCGGCAACTACAACGCGGTGTGGGTGGATCCGGGCGCGCATGTCGCGGTGGTGAATGGCGAGGCGCGTTCGTCGTGGATCACCGTGCCGGCGAACGGAAGAATTCCCTACAAGCCCGGACGCGGCGCAGGGCGTTACGAGGAAGCTCCGCTCCCGGCGGCCACCGCGGCGAAGGCTGATCCGAAAGCTGCAGCTGCCGCGCGTGCAAGCGCCGCATCGCGCTCCTATGAAGGTCCTGAATCGCGCAGCGTGGGCGAGCGCTGCATTGTCGGCTTCGGCAATACGGGCGGGCCGGTGATGAACAACGTGCTGTACAACAACACGTACCAGATCGTGCAGTCTCCGGGTCATGCGATGATCCTCGTCGAGATGGTTCACGATGCGCGCATCATTCCGATCGTCGCCAGCAAGGCTGACGCGAAGCACGATCCGAGCGCGATCAAGAAGTGGCTCGGCGATAGCGTGGGGTGGTACGAAGGCGCGACGCTGGTGGTTGAAACGAAGAACGTTCACCCGCAGCAGCGCGGGTATGTGTCCGACAACGGCAAGATGACGGAGCGTTTCACGCGCACGGAAGACGGCGTGATTCTCTATCAGTTCGAGATCGACGATCCGGACCAGTACAGCCAAGTCTGGAAGGGCGAGATGCCGATGCGGACCGCCACCGGCGCCGTTTACGAATATGCGTGCCATGAGGGCAATTACGGCCTGCTCGGTATTCTCGAAGGCGCGCGGCAGCAGGAAAGACGCGGCGGAAAGCTTGAGCTGACGGCCGACGACGAAGGTTAACAGCCTCGCGCCGTTAAGCGTTACAATGCAGCAAGGGCCTGGCCTTGTTAGGTTTTCGGCAACCTTGCGAGCGCTCTTCCTGTCATCGTAGAAGGGGCGCGGGGCGCCTCGTTTGCAGATCTGTTTGTGATGAAAAAGTCCCATTCCTTTATCGCGCTCGGCGCTGGCGTCATGATCGCGCTGTCGGGCGGCGTGCTGCTGGCGAACTGGCGTTCGGCGGAAGCGGCAGCAGGCGGCGTTCATTTCGCGCGGCCGAGCTATGATGCAGCGCGCGCCGGCGCGACCATCGACCTGCAGAAGTATGGCGCGCTCGGCGATGTGAAGCGGCTCGCCGGCCTGTCGAAAAATCTTGGCGCCTGCCATGACGCGCTGGCGGCGGCGGGCGTGGATTTCACGATCGTGCCGGCCGAGCATGATGGCGCGTGCGGCTATGACGAGGCCGTGGTGGTCGATGCTTCACTGTCGGCGTGGAAAGCGCCGGACGCGATGCCGATGACCTGCGACCTCGCAGCCAAGATGCATCTGTGGGAGCGCCACATCGTGATCCCGGCGGCGGAGAAATATCTCGGCTCGCCCGTGAAAGAGATCAAGGCGTTCGGATCGTTCCAGTGCCGTCGCGTGGCGGGACATGATCGTTTGTCCGAGCACGCCTTTGCGAAGGCCGTGGATATTGCAGGGTTCATTCTGGAAGACGGGCGGGAGATCAGCGTGCTGAAGGATTTCCGCAACAAGGGCGCGAAGGGTGATTTCCTGCGCGAGGTTCACGACCGGGCTTGCGGCCTGTTCGATGTGACCCTGGGCCCGGACTACAATGCCGATCACGCCAACCATTTCCACCTGGATGTCGGCGGCCAATACTCCTGCCGGTGATTTCTGGCCGCTAGCCTCGAACGCCAGCGCGCGCTAAGTCCGCAGGCATGAGCATTTTTCTCGACAGGCTTCCCCCGGTTCGCGGCAAACTGCTGGCGGATGAAGCTCTTGCGCCCTTCACCTGGTTCCGGGTTGGCGGCGCCGCGGATGCCTTGTTCCTGCCGAAAGACGAGGCGGATCTCGCGGAGTTTCTCGGCAAGCTCGATCCGATCATTCCGATAACTGTGCTGGGCGCCGCGTCGAACGTCATCGTGCGCGATGGCGGGATACCGGGCGTGGTTGTGCGGCTGGGGCCGAGCTTCGGGAAAGTTGCGACTGACGGGCTGCGTGTGACGGCGGGCGCCGCGGCGCTGGATGGCCGCGTATCGGTGGCGGCGGCGAATGCCGGGATTGCGGGGCTGGAGTTCTTCTCTGGCGTGCCGGGCACGATCGGTGGCGCGCTGCGGATGAATGCGGGCTGCTATGGTCGCGAGACGAAGGATGTTCTGGTCGAGGCCTATGCGCTGGACCGGCAAGGCAAGCGGGTGAAGCTTGCGAATGCGGATTTCCATTTCAGCTATCGTCATACCGACGCGAGCGAAGAGCTGATCTTTGTGGAGGCCCTGTTCGAGGGAACCCCGGATGAGCCGGCGGCGATCACCGAGCGGATTGAGGCTTTGAAGGCCAGACGCGAAACCACGCAGCCGATCCGCGAGAAGACGGGCGGGTCCACGTTTGCGAACCCTGATCCGCCAGGTACGCCGAACCAGCGCTCGTCATGGAAGCTGATTGATGAGGCCGGGATGCGTGGGCATCGCCGGGGCGGGGCGCAGGTTAGCGAGCTGCATTGCAACTTCCTGCTGAACATTGGCGACGCGACGGCGGCCGACATTGAAGGGCTGGGCGAAGATGTTCGCGCAGCGGTGAAAGCCAAGTCAGGCGTTGAGCTGCGTTGGGAGATCAAGCGGATTGGTCGTCCGCCGGTTGATGCGACGGCCGAAGGATTTCTCGCCAAGGACGCCTGAGATCAGGCGGGCTGACGGCGAAGTTCAATCGCCTTTTCCAGCGCCGTATGAGAGAGCAGGGCGTCGCCTTTGCGGGACGTGCGGTAGAGCGTGATGAGCTTGCCGCCCGTGAGGCGGGCGGTGACCTGGTAGAGCCAGCTGTCGCGGTAGAGCCAGACGCCGGCGGCCATGAGGATGACGCCCACGATCATCGCATATAGGAATGACAGCGTGGCGAGGTAGACCGCCGCGCCTGCGATGGGCCCGAGGATGAGCAGGATTTTTGGCGTGAGTGTGAGGCGATGGTCGGCGTCGATGAAGGCCGCGTCGCTGATATCTGCAACGGGCGTGATCCTGCCGCCTGCCTGAACGGTCTGCGTCGTCACGCGGACCTTCGCGCCCCTGAGGATTTCAGTTTCCATAGGGGCGCGAAGTAGACCGCGTGGCGCTATTTCACCAGCGCCTTGTAGACGAGTTGGGCGGATTCGCCGCGCACATCGACGGCGCCCGCGCCGGCCGAGCCACGGCGCTGGATCATGCCGACGAAGGCGAGGTTGTTCGACGGATCAACCCAGAACCACGTGCCATCGATGCCGAACCAGTTGAACGAGCCTTTGGGCGCCGGGGCGCGATCGGTGGGTTCGCCCACGACGACCATGCCGCCATACCCAAAGCCGCCACCACCAAAGACGCCTTTCAGGGCGCCGATGTGGTTCTGCATCATGTAGTCGACGGTTTCAGCCTTCAGGATGCGCTTGCCATCCAGCTCGCCCTTGTTGAGCAGCATTTGCGCGAAGCGGGTGTAGTCGTGCAGCGTGGAGGCGAGACCGCCGCCGCCGCTTTCAGCCTGCGGGCGCAGGAAGAAGTCGCGCGCGGCCGGATCCGGGAAGACGTCCCAGGCATTGGTCTGCGGGTTACGCGTGTAGACCGTGGCGAAGCGGGGACGCTCTGCCTCGGTGAGCCAGAAGCCGGTGTCTTTCATCGACAGCGGAGCGAAGATGTTCTGTTCGAGATAGTCGCCGAACTTCTTGCCGCTGAGCTTCTCGACGATTGCGCCCTGCAGGTCGACGGCGATGGAGTAGCTCCACTTTTCACCTGGCTGGGCGAGCAATGGGATTTCCGACACGCGCTTGACCAGTGCGGGCAGGTCTTTCTTTTCCATCGGCTGGTCGGCGATGTAGGCGCGGTCGACGGCGTTGCTGGCCGAGAGGCCGTAACCGAAGCCGGCGGTGTGGGTCATCACCTCGTTCATCGTCGGCGCGCGATTGGCGGGCACGAGATTGTCGAGATTGTCTGATGAGGTGGCGACCTTGAGGTTGCCGAGCTCGGGCAGGAATTTGGTGACCGGATCTTCCGGCTTCCACTTGCCCTGTTCCCAGAGCTGCATCATGGCGACGCCGGTGATGGGCTTGGTCATGGAGCGGATGCGGAAGATCGTGTCTTCCGCCATCGGCGGGCCGCCGCGCGACTGGTTACCGAAGATGTTGAAGGCGACGACCTTGCCATCCTTGATGAGCGCGTATTCGAGGCCGGCGACTTCATCCTTGTCGACGGCCTGCTTCATGCGGGCGTCGAGGGCGGCGAGGCCTTCGGCGGTGAAGCCGGCTTGTGTGGCGACGACGCTGGACTTGGTCGGCCATGCGGCTTGAGCGGGC
>CALMWO010000115.1 GCA_937873805.1 uncultured Hyphomonadaceae bacterium | reverse complement strand
CGTTTAAGAGGCTCGCAAGAGCTGCAGAAGGGCGGTCCTCCAGGACCGCCCTTTTTGTTTGTGTGCGCTTACGGGTTGGACGTGGTCAGGCTGCGGCCGGATCGACCGCGCCGCGATCCTCGCGCCGTCTGATCATCCAGGAAACCACAACTGCGCCGATCATCTTGCCCAGGATGAAGAGTATCCAGTTCGCAAGATTGAACATGTTGCCCGCAGGATCGCCGAGCTGCATCTGTCGAGCCAGGTCGGCCCCATAAAGGAAGACCGTCGTGTCAATCGGAGCTGCGAGCGCGCTCGACAGCAGGATGCGAGTCGACAGCCGGTACTTGGTGAAGGTGAAGATCAGCCAGTCAGATGTTTCAGAGATCGCGAATGCGATGCCCGAAGCCACGGCAATCACCGCCCACGAATAGTAAAACGACCAGGCGATCGCCAATGCCATAAGGATCAACACGCGATGACCCATCTCGCGTTGCACGAAATCACGCACGACGAACACCATGCCTGTTGCGATGGTCAGCGGATTGAAGAGGATCGCGTGGTTCGTGCCAAAAATACTTCCAAAGGTAGAGGTTACGTCGATTTCGATTCCCTTGCTCTTCCCAAAGGTCCAGTTGAGCAGCGGAATAAGAGCCACATAGATCAGCGCCCAGGTCCGGCCCTTGAGATGCCAGATCAGCCCGACCGTTACGGCCATGCCGATCAGCGCCAGAGGCAGCTGCGACGGCTGACCATTGGTCAGGGCCGAGACTAGCTCGTTCCAGAAGGCATCCATGCCCGACCCGCTCTAAACACTTGCATCGGCCAACGAACGAGGGTTCGACTGCCGACGTTGCGACCCTCTGCGTCGCGTGTGCGTCATTACAGGGTCTCGCGTGTCATCGTCCACCTTTCCCGTCAGCAATGACCCCGTCCGCATCCGGATCGTCGCCGCCATAGGCAGGCGAGGCGAACTTGGCTTCAAAAACCGGCTTCTGTTTCGCCTCAAGGCCGACATGGTCAACTTCCGCAAGGTCACCGCGAAAACCCCGATGATCATGGGCCGCAGGACGTGGGAGAGCTTTCCCAAACGTCCGCTGCCCGGGCGGCCCAACATCGTCGCCACTCGCAATCTCGACTTTCTTGCCCCCGGTGCGTTCGTTTTCTCCAGCCTGCCGCCGGCCCTGGCGGCGGCTCAGGCGATGGCTGCTCAATCAGGGATTCCCGAAGTCTCGATCATCGGTGGCGCAGAAATCTATGCCGCCGGTCTCGCCATCGCGACCCACATGACGCTCACCGACGTCGAGGCCGAACGCGAGGCGGAGGTCTTCTTTCCCGCGTTCGACCGCAAGGAATGGCGCGAAGTCTCCGCCACGCGCGTCGAAGCTGACGCCGACAATGAAGTGGCGAGCGTCATCCGCGAGCTCGAACGCCGCGCCTGACATTCGTTTGGCTGCAGCAATGCAATGCGCTAGCGTCGCCCCAGTCGTCGGAGGGGCGTCATGCGCAAATATTTCGTGACAGTGGCACTGACGGCGCTCACCGCGTGCGCCACCGGCTCCGCCATCGTGCCGCCCATCGCGATACTTGCGCCTTCGTCTGGCGATGCAACGGTTGACGGGCTGCTCGCTCTCAACGCGCTGTGCTCGGCCGAAGCATCAGGTCTTGGCGAGCCGAAACCCGATCTCAAGCTGACCAGCGGCATGGGCACGGGCGGCTTCAAGGCTGACACGACCAATGCAGAAGCGCAGGCGTGGTTCGATTACGGTCTCGCGCTCAGCCATGCTTTCTACCATCAGGACGCCAAGGCTGCGATGAAGCGGTCGGTTGCGCTCGACCCCACATGCTCGGTCTGCTCATGGGGCGAAGCCTGGGCGCTCGGGCCGACGCTGAATTACGGCATCAAGGACGACGAACGCAAAGTGGCGCTTGCCGCGGCCGTGCGCGCGCAATCGCTTGCGAAGCCCGGCGACGACAAGGCTCGCCGCCTCGCCGAGATCATGATCGCCCGGTATGCCGAACCGCCGGCCGCTGATGACAAGAAGAACGCTGGTGGAAAGTCCGGCGAAGCTGGCGCGGTGGCGGAAGGGCCGGGCACCGAGCCCGCCTTCGCGGCGGCGTTCGCAAAGATCGCGGCAGACTATCCGGCCGAGGCGGAACTTGCCGTGCTTGCCGCGCACAGCCTGATGATGTCCGCGACCGAGGAAGACCCGACCGACTTGAAGGCCGCGCTCGTGCTGCTGGAAAAAGTGCTGAAGGATCACCCCGACGACACAGGCGCGATCCATTACTACATCCACGCCACCGAGTTTGATAAGCGCGCTGAAGATGCGCTGCCCTACGCCAAGCGCCTCGGCGATCTTGCGCCTGCCGCCAGCCATCTCGTCCACATGCCCGCGCACACCTTCTTCCGCGCTGGCCTCTATCAGGACGCAGCGGTCGTGAACGCGAAGGCGATCGCGACGGACGCTGCCTGGATGGCTGACGGCGGCGATCCGCGCCCGCCCATGCTCAAAGATTTCCCGATGCCGATGTACTACTCGCACAATCTTTCTTTCGGCCTCGCTGGCGCGCTGATGTCGGGCGATGGCGAGCTGGCGCTGCGCTATGCCGAGCACGCGACGAAGGCTTACCCGGACACCGGACCGAAGAAGCGCTTCGATCCCACGCCGCGCACCTATGTCGCTCTCGCGCGTTACGCGCCCGACAAGATGCTGGCGCTCGCGCCCAGCTCGCGCGACGACGACGAATTCCGCGCCTATTACGCCTATGGCCGTGGTGAGGCGTTGCTGCAGAAGGGCGATGCGGCTGGCGCCCGGATCGAGCTTCGCAAGCTGCGTAAGGTTGCCAAGGATGACGCCGAAAGCCTCGTCGCCATCGCTGTTCTCGAAGGCCGCCTGGCCATGGCCGAAGACAACGTCCGCGCCGCGATCGTAAGCTTCAACAAGGGCGCATCGCTGCAGGAGAAAGAGTTCGGCGACTGGATGGATCCGCCCAACTGGTGGTATCCGGTCCGCCGCTCGCTGGCGGCCGCCTACCTCAAGACGGGCGATTTCGCGAAGGCTGAAGCCGAAGCCAAAGCCTCACTCAAGGAATGGAAGCACGATCCGCTGGCGTTGTGGGTGCTTGGCAAGGCGCAGATCGGCCTGGGGCAGGCAGGCGAGGGTGAAGCTTCGCTCACCGAGGGCCGCAAGATCTGGCGCGGCAGTTTCGACAGCATCACCGTCGAGGCTATCTGAGTCAGGAGGTCAGTCGCAGGCTTTCGCTTTCGTTGCCTGCGCCTTTTCCATCTCCGCCTTGCGGCGTTTCCAGTCGGCTTCCATCGCCTTGCGCCATTTTACGCGCAGCAGGGCGGGGCGTTCGGGGTAGCGCTCATCCAGCACGTCCGCCGCGACGATGCGGTCGGAGCGGAAGGAGCGGAAATCCTTCCGCGTTTCGCACCAGGCGCAGATGATGCGGGTGGTTTCATAATAGCCCAGCAGGATCGGCCAGATCACCCGCTGGGTCGCGCGCCCTTCGACGTCGCGATAGTTCAGCTTCATCTTGCGGGCGCCGTTGATCGCGCCGCGCACAACGCTGAGATCGATCACGTCCTTGACGCGATCATAAGCCGGGACGACTCGATGCGCTGGGTCGTCGATATAGGGGCGCAGGCGTTCGGGAATGCTGGCTTCGATCTTGGCGAGAAGATCGCGCGCGGCCTTGGATAGCTGCGGGTCGCCACGATTGATCACCCATTGCGCGCCCAACACCGCCGCCTCGATCTCGTCGGTCGTCAGCATCAGCGGCGGCATGTCGAGGCCCTTGTCGAGCACATAGCCGATGCCGGCTTCGCCGCGTATCGGCACGCGCTGCGCCAGAAGCGCCGCGATGTCGCGATAGACGGAGCGTTTCGACGTCTCCAGCTCGGCGGCCATCGCATCCGCCGTCACCGGCTTTTTCGACCGCCGCAGGATCTGGATGATCTCGAAAAGACGGTCCGCTTTCCGCATGTTTTCGCCTCCCCAAAAGCGCGTCACGCCATGCTGACAGGATGCTGTCAGCAGGCATCTGGCAGGTATGTGTCATCAGGCTCGGCCACGCAAGCCGGACAGGCAAGCCAGACAGCAAAAGAGGGAGACGATCATGATCACGCTTTCTGGCTTCGGCCCCAATTTCGGCCTTCCCGAAGTCAGCCCCTATGTAACGAAAACCGAGGTGCATCTACGGATGGCAGGCCTTGCCTATGAGAAGCATCCATCGAACCCCGCACTGGCGCCGAAGGGCCAGCTTCCCTTCATCGACGATGGCGGCAAGCTGATCGGCGACTCGAGCTTCATCCGCATGCATCTTGAAAGCGAGCACGGCATCGATTTCGACGCCGGTCTTTCGCCGCTCGAGCGCGCGACCGCGCTGGCGATCGAATTGATGGTCGATCGCGAGTTGGCGCCTGCTTTCACCTACTTCCGCTGGCTTGTGCCGGCGAATTTCGAAAAGGGGCCCGCCCAGTTCTTCAACGGCGCGCCGCCTGAACAGCGCGAAGCCATCAAGAAAGACGTGCTGGAGCGTGTTCGCGCCGGTTTCCTTGCGCGCGGGATCGCTCGTCACAGCGAAGAAGAGATCACCCTGCTGGCGAAGCGTTCGCTCGACGCCATCGACCTGTTCATCGGCGACAAGCCGTATCTGATGGGCGGCCAACCATGCGGCGCGGATGCTTTCATCTTCGCAACGCTCGCGGGCGCGATGACGCCCTACTTCAACTCCCCCGTGCGCGATGCAGCCATCGCTCACCCCCGTCTCGTCGCCTACGTGACGCGGATGATGGACCGCTACTATCCCGACTTTGAATGGGACGCAGGCATCACTGAAACGAAACAGGCCGCGTAAGACGGCCGCTCCCCGAAAGCCGGCGCCAAGACCGGCAAGCCAGACTGCAATGATGTGGCGGCCATCGTCCCAAAAGAAGGACGAGGCCGCTGATCTATTTTTTTGCGCGAGTATTGCGAGAGTTGCGCTGGGCGCAGAGCCGGGTCAAATGCGGCGGTCGAAGAGCGTTGCCGGGAGGGTGGTCATGAACAAACTGGTGAAGCAGGTTGCAACGTTTGCGATCTGCGGTGTGATGCTGGCCGGTTGCGCTTCGATGGGTACCGGCGCGCGCCATGAGGTTTCGCAGCTGGTGTTTATCGGTGACAGCAATCTCGATATCGGCCGCGCCATGACAGAGCGCGCCGGCAACCCGAATGACGGGAAGCTCGTGCCGCCCAACACGGTGGGCAAGCGCTATTCGAATGCCGAAATCCTTCCCGAATTCCTGAGCAAGCGCCTGGGTCTCGCGCAGGTGAATTATGCGTGGGGCGGGGCGACGTCAGGCACGGCAAACATCGTCGGCGGGGCTGACGCGATCGATCTGCGCGACACAGGGTTGCTGGCGCAGATGGTGGAGTTCGAGAAGGCGCTCGCCGGCAAGCCGGCCGATGCGCAAGCGCTCTACATGGTCATGGCGGGATCGAATGACCTCGCCGCTGTCGACAAGACGGATCAGGCTGCGATCGAGAAGGCAATCGACGGCGTGCTCGCCAACCTGCGTACAGCAGTGACAAAGCTTGATGTTTTGGGTGCTGAGTTCATCGTCGTCGGCACGCGTACGCCGCGTCCGATCCTGTCGGATCATGATCGCGCAACCGAAGAGCCGAATGCCGACGCGAAGAATGATGCGGCGGGGCGGCAGCTGAATATCGCGATCCGCAAGCTGGTCGCGGATCTCGACAGGGAGCTGGGCGCTGACGTCGAGGCCTACGATTTCTACGCAGACATCCGCGATGTGATCGCCAATGCTCCGCGCTATGGACTCGCGCCATACTCAGCTGATCCCTCGCTCTATTGCACCGCCAAGGGCCAGAGCGATTGCAGTCGCCTGATCAATTACGACACCGCACACAAGACCTCGGCCGTGCATGCCATCCTGGCCGACAAGTTCATCAGCCAGTTCGGGCTGAACGCGCAGTGAGCTGAAACGCCGTTTCTATCCTGACGTGTGGTCAGGACGGCGGGGGAAGCGATCGCCGGCACTGGACGGCTGCGGCCGAGCGAGACATCTTCCCGCTCACAGGGCGAGGGAGACATTCATGGAACAGGCATTCATGCCGGCGCTGATCGGCGCGGTCGCGACAGCGGCGGTGCTGATCATCTTCATCGTTTTCCGCAAACCGGTGAAGTGCGAGAAATGCGGTGCGGAGCAGCCCAAAATGCGCAAGCCCGAGAACATGGATCAGGCCATGTGGGGCGGCTACACCTGCACGGGTTGCGGGTCGCAGCTCGACGGGCGTGGAAAGCTGAAGAAGGCCTAGGCCTTCAGTCTTTCCGTGCGCTGCGGATTGTTGGCGTTCAGCCACGCATCCGTCATCGGCGTTAGCCAGCGGCAGGCGCTGTCGATGAAGACCAGCGCCTTCATGGCGTCGGGCGAGGGGCGTGTCGCCATCGCATAGGCTTCCGACAGATCACGCGAGCGGCCCGGATAGTTCAGCGTGAACAGGTCGCGCCGCAGGTCCAGGTCTTCGGTGTAGATCTGTTCGCGCTCCATCACGAGCGCGAACGCGGCCGCCAGAACGGCGTGGCCCGCATCCATCGCCGCCGCACGCACCCGGTCCGGCGCCCGCGCTGCGGAGAGCCGTCCGGCAGCGTTCAGCATGCGTGGGCGGAAACCCAGAATGTCGCCATTCATTGCCGCGCTGTCGATACGCTGCGGCGCCAGCATGCGCGTCATGTTGCGGCCGGCAACGCAGGTCGAGTTCACCGCCAGCCGGAAGCGGGCAGGCGAGAAGGCGCCGTCGGTCGTGAAAACGTCTTTCCAGTTGAACACGGCCACCGCGACGCGACCCACGCGCGGATGGCGGCGGCGCAATTGCGAGGCGACGGCGGATTCCCAGCTCTCATTGCTGCGCACATCCGAAGCGCCGAGGCGCAGCAGCACGAAGAAAGCTGCTCCACCCGGGCGTCCACGCGCTGCGGGACCAGAGAGGTAAACGGAGTGAAGGCGATCGCCGAAGCGTTCGAGGGCGACGTCTGCAGCTTCTTCGGCGGCTTCAAGCGCGGGCTGAGCGATTTGCTCGCGCGCGATGGCCGCGTTGGTTACCCGACCCCAGTGATCCTGCGGCCAGAACTCGCCGCGCAACCGAACCGTATGGCCCATACGCTACTCCCGTCCGCGCCCGGTTTCCCTTGCAGGTGAGCCGAGCCAAGCCTCCCATTCCTCCGTGTGATTGCGCCGAAACATCGGCGGCCACACGGCTGATGCCGTAAACAAAACGTTAAGTGAGACGCGCGCGCTTGCAAGGAGATTCGTCTGCTGAGGCGCCAATAAAGATGTGGTTCGCTGCCGCGCCCGGCGTTCACAATCGTTAACGGTGAGGCGGCCAGGTGTCATGCAGCGCTCCGCATTGCGGAGCAGGCGGGAGCGTGAACTCCGCATTCAGCAGGCAGCAAGATAGGCGCCGCGCGGTGGTCGCGTGCCTCCGGAAACCTAGATTGTTTGAACAATCCAGGAGCTAAGCATGGGAAGTGAAGTCGAGCGGCGCGTCGAAAGCCTTCTTCACGATGAGGCGCTCGACCGGGCGGCGAAGGTCAGCAAGCTTCGCCAGATGGAAGCCGATGCCATGGCGCGCCAGCGCGCAAGCACGGAAGGCATGAGCCCCGCCACATCGCGCGATGCAGAAGATTTGAAGGCCGTGGAGAAAGCGCTGCTCGAGCTTGGCGAGACCGCGATAGATACGGGGCCGGCTTCGCTCTAGGTTCAAGCCGCCTTGGTGCGGCCCAGCTTCTTGTCGACAACACGGACAAGTCCCAGCACCAGCATCTCGCGCTCCTGGTGCTGCGTGCTCGAAAGCATGCCCAGCGTGTGCATGGCGTCGATGTGGGTGGTCATGACCTCCGGGTCGGGCACGCCGTTGGCGCCGATTGCCATGATATAGCGTCCCAGCGATCGGGCCGCGGCGCCAAGCACCGCATCCTTGGTCTCGTCTGCCAGGTTTTCGGTTTCCTTGCTCGCCGAATAGATCTCGCGAAGCTTGCGCCGATCGCCAGCTGTCAGCCCGGACGACAGTTCGCTCAGCTTGGTCACGCACTTGCGAACGGCTTGCCGGTTGGGTTCGGCTTCCCACGGGCTTGCGCCCGGCATGTCATCCGTGGGGTCCACGAACCTGCGCATCGGTCCGACATAGTCCACGATCA
>CALMWO010000114.1 GCA_937873805.1 uncultured Hyphomonadaceae bacterium | reverse complement strand
CCCGCGACTTTCCGCCGCAGCAACTCGATTGATCGGCAAACGGATCTGCCGGCCCGAGGCCTATACGACCGGTGTTCTTGAAAGCCATGGCCTTGGCGCGGACAAGGTCACGATGTCGCGTCCGCTGGAAGCAAGCGACTGTTTCGAGGCCCTTGCCGAAGGCGAAGTCGATCTCGATTTCCATGTTGATGGGGTTCGTTCCGACATAGCGGCAGAAGCTGCGCACGCCCTCTACGGCGCCCGTGAAACCCACATTCTCGTGCCGTTCCGGGCCCGTGATCTCGACAAGCCGGTTGGCGTCGTAGAGCACGCCTGCCACGGGACATGGGCCAGCATTCGGGGTCGTATCAAGCGATTCAACCGCAGCGCAGCCGCTTGCGAGCAGCATGGCCGAAAGGCCCAGGCAGGCAGGCACAAAACGCTTCACTGGCACATCCTGACGCAGGGCCCCTTGGATTGTCTCCAAGGCGGCGACATTTTCACGGTGCGTGATAGCCTCTAAAGACCGGCCCACGCAACTTCGCACGCCATACCCGCAACAAGGCGGAATTTTGCCCGACTTTTCGCACCCTTCCGAATCGCCCCGCCCCCCGCTGAAGGTGCTTCTTGCGGCCCCAAGGGGCTTTTGCGCCGGAGTCGACCGCGCCATCCAGATCGTGGAGCAGGCCCTCGCCAAGTGGGGCGCGCCCGTCTTTGTCCGTCACGAGATCGTCCACAACGCGCACGTTGTGAAGCGGCTCGAAGCCATGGGCGCCATCTTCGTCGAGGAACTGACCGAGTGCCCGGATGACCGTCCGGTCGTGTTCTCGGCCCACGGCGTGCCGAAAGTGGTGCCGGCCGAAGCCGCTCGCCGCGACATGACCTTTGTGGACGCCACCTGCCCGCTCGTTTCCAAGGTTCACGCTGAAGCGCAGCGCCATGAGCGCAACGGCATGCACATCCTGCTCATCGGCCATGAGGGTCACCCCGAAGTGGTCGGCACGATGGGCCAGATCGGCGCCGGGGCGATGACGCTCATTGAAACCGTCGCAGACGCCGAGGCCTTCGTCACGAACGATCCGTCGACCCTTGCTTATGTCACGCAGACCACGCTCTCCGTCGACGACACCAAGGACATCGTCGCCACACTGCGCCGCCGCTTCCCGCAGATGGCCGAGCCGCGGAAGGACGATATCTGCTATGCGACCACCAACCGTCAGGAAGCGGTGAAAGCCATCGCCGAACACGCGGAACTTGTGCTCGTCATCGGCGCCGCGAACTCGTCAAACTCGGTACGCCTGAAGGAAGTCGCGGAACGCTCCGGCGCCAACGCGGCCTACCTGATCGCTTCCGCTGACAATATTGACTGGAAGTGGTTCGACGGTGTGAAAACGCTTGGGCTAACAGCCGGCGCGTCCGCCCCCGAAACGCTGGTGCAAGGCGTCATCGCCGCCTGCCGCGCCCGCTTCACGGTTTCCGTGGACGAAGTCGTCACCGCGCAGGAAGACGTGGTGTTCCGTATCCCGAGGGTGCTGGAAGGCGTGTAATCTACGCCATCGTCCGCTTTCGCCACGATACGACTAGACGCGGGCTGAAACTTGGCCACGATGCGCGCATGACCTCAACACGCCGCCATTTCCTCGCATCGTCTGTCGCTCTCACCGCGCTCGCCGGTTGCGTTACGCCGCAGCTCGCATCAAACCCGACCCGCAAACCCAACATCATCGTCATTCTTGCGGACGATCTCGGCTATGGCGACCTCGGCTCATATGGCGCACGCGCCATTCGTACGCCGAACCTTGATCGCATGGCGGCGGAAGGCGCGCGCCTTACCACCTTTTACGCGTCGGCCAGTGTTTGCACGCCATCGCGCGCCGGCCTGCTGACGGGCCGCTATCCGATCCGCACCGGCCTTGCGAAAGACGTGATCCGGCAGACGGACACGCACGGCCTGCCGCTTTCCGAGATCACCATCGCCGAGGCGCTGAAGCCGGACTACGCAACAGCGCTCGTCGGCAAATGGCATCTTGGCCATGTCGCGCCATTCTGGCCGCCAACGCAGCACGGCTTCGACGTATTTTTCGGGCTGCCCTACAGCCACGACATGAAGCCGCTGAGCCTCTACACGAAAGAGCCCGGCGTCGAACTCACGAGTGAAGACCCGGCGATGGACAAGCTCACCGACCGCTTTTTCCAGCGCGGCTTCCGCTACATCGAGGAAAACCGGGACCGTCCGTTCTTCCTGATGCTGACGCTTACAGCGCCGCATATCCCGCTCGATCCGCACCCGGATCACGCCGGGCATTCGACGGCTGCGGAATACGGCGATGTGGTGGAAGAGATCGACGCCAATGTCGGCCGCCTGTTCGCGAAACTCAAAGAGCTGAACATCGACAACGACACGCTCGTCATCCTCACATCCGACAACGGTCCGTGGTTCGAAGGCTCAACCGCCGGCCTGCGTGACCGCAAGGGCGGCGCAGGTTGGGATGGCGGCTACCGCGTGCCGTTCCTTGCCCGCCATCCCGGCCGCGTCCCGGCTGGCATCGTCAATGACAGCATGGCGATGAACATCGACCTGCTGCCCACGCTAGTATCGTGGAGCGGGGCGCAGCTTCCTGCCGCCAAACTTGATGGCCTCGACATTTCGAAACAGCTCACCTCGCGCAGCGCGCCCTCGCCGCACGACGAGCTGGTCTTTTTTATCAATGACGAGGTCGCCGCCGTCCGCACGGCGCGCTACAAGCTTGTCGTGCGCAGCTTCTACCGTAGCAGCCTCGCCACGCTGGACATACGCGACGACTGGCAGGTGCTCGTCGATCTGCAGAACGATCCGGCGGAGTCCTATGACGTCTCCAGCCTCCACCCGGACGCGCTGGCCGACCTCACCGCTCGCCTGACACGGGCGCGCACGGAATTCGGTCCGCTCAAGGCCCCGGCTGCGGGCTGACGCGCGCAGGGTGCATCTTGATGCACCATTTGCGGCAGCGCGGTGCATCAAGATGCACCCTACAATACGCTCAAACCCACACCCCGCTTGCGTGTTACCGCCTCTCCCCCTAACCACGCGTCATGGCCGTCTATACAGACATTGATGATGCAGCCCTCAACGCGCTGTTGACCGAGTATGATCTCGGCCCGCCGCTGGCGTTCAAGGGCATTGCCGAAGGCGTGCAGAACTCCAACTTCCTGCTGGAGACGCGCAAAGGCCGTTACATCCTCACTGTTTTCGAAAGACAGGTGAAGAAGGAAGATCTTCCCTTCTTCATGGGCATGATGGGACACCTTGCCTCGAAAGGCTTCCCCGCGCCGCTTCCCGTTCCCGCGAAGGATGGAAATCCGCTGCGGGAAATTCACGGCAAGCCCGCCGTGATCTGCACATTCCTGCAGGGCATGAGCCCCCGCCGCCCCGACATCGACCAGTGCCGCGCGCTTGGCCAGGCGCTCGGCCGCTTTCACGTCGCACTGGGCGATTTCCGAATGCGACGCCTCAACAATCTTTCAATCGGCTCCTGGCCGGTCATGTTCGCGGGGCGCGAAGCGGAAGCGGACGCGCTTTCCCCCGGCCTGGCATCGCAGGTTGCAGGCGATCTCGATTTCCTGAAAGCCAACTGGCCCAAGACGCTGCCCGGCGGCGCCATCCACGCGGACCTCTTTCCCGACAACACCTTCTTCCTCGATGGCAAGCTTTCGGGCGTGATCGACTTCTATTTCGCCTGCTCGGATTTCCTCGCCTACGACATCGCCGTCTGCCTCAATGCGTGGTGCTTCGAGCGGCGTGGCGAGTACAATCTCACCAAGGGCCGCGCGCTGATTTCCAGCTATGAAACGGTGCGACGCCTTGAG
>CALMWO010000113.1 GCA_937873805.1 uncultured Hyphomonadaceae bacterium | reverse complement strand
ATTGGGAATGAGCGCCCGTGAGAGGTGCGGCCCATTGGCGGTGAAGGGTCTGAAGGCATGTCGATCTGGTGGCTGATTCCGGCGGTCGTGGGCCTCGTGGGCGTCCTGATGCTGGTGGGCGGCATCATGGCCGTGTTCAAGGCGAAGCTGGGCTCGGGCCTGCTGCGCGTGTTGTTCGGCGGTCTGACGCTGGCTGGCGCCATGATTGTGGGCTTGATCGGCCTCAATCTGCAGACTTATGCGGCGCTGTCGAAGGAGCGTCTGGCTGGCCAGGTTGTGCTGAAGAAAGTCGGCGATCACAATTTCACCGCTTCGCTCGATCTTGCCGATGATGGCAAGCTGCGCGGCAAGCCGGTTGATTTCCAGATTACGGGAGAGCGCGTTCACATTTCCGGCCCGGTGGTGAAGTTCAAGCCGTGGGCCAATGTCATCGGCATGGATTCGCTGTTCAAGGTCAGCGAGATCTACGGCACCTATGTCGATCCCAATTGCACCAACACTTACACGCCGCGCCGCGAAACGACGGAGGAATGCAACTCGGGTGATTTCTTCGGCTGCCTCGGCACGAGCTGGAAGCTGCTCAACCTCGCTGATCTCTCGCACACGTCTGACTCGGGCCAGCTCATGGCCGACGGCGCCGTGTACGACATCTATGGGAGCCAGGACGCATTCGAGCTGAAGCCGAACCTCGACAACCCCATCGCGCTCGACCTCCAGTCGCAACAGGTGCCTGGTGGTGCGCAGAACTGCACGGCTGTCACCACGCCGGTGCAGACGCCCGAGGGCGCCGTGCAATACAATGCGCCTGCCGCAACGCCTGTGCCGGCTGCGCCGAAGGCCGCGACGATTGCTCCGCGTGTGACGCCGCCTGCTCAGGTTGTCGTGCCACAAACGGTCCCGGCGACACCCGCGCCCCAGACGCCTGCTGAGCCCGTTCCGGCGCCGACGGCTCCGATCGCGCCTGCGACGCCACCGGCAACGCCGCCGGGTTGATCGTCAGCGGCTCTCGCCCATGTCGGCGAGCACCCAGTCGGCGAATTGCGAGAGATTGCCGCCTGAGAACAGGAAGCCGCGCACGCCTGCAGCCTTTGCTGCTTCGAGGTCTGCCTGCTTGTCGCCGATCAGGAATGAACGCTCCTTGATGACCGGAAAATCAGTCATCGCGCGGATCAGCATGCCGGGCTTTGGCTTCCGGTCGTAGCTGTCCTTCGTGTAGCGCGGAATCGTGCCCTCTTCGTGGAAAGGGCAATGATAGATCCGATCGATCTTCGCGCCGCGCTTGTCCAGTTCGACATTCAGCCAGTCATGCAGCGTCTGCATCTGCTCTTCGGTGTAATAGCCGCGCGCAATGCCGGACTGATTGGTGACGACGAACACCCACCAGCCCTTGTCGTTGAACCGCTTGATCACATCAGCGGCGCCCTCGACCCATTCGAAATCTTCGACGCGATAGATGTAATTGCGATCGATATTGATCACGCCGTCGCGGTCAAGGAAGAGGGCGGGGCGAGGTTCCGTTGCCGCCATCGTCACGCCGTCTGTGTTGCCGTGTCGCCGGCTTTCACGCCGGCTTCATGCGCTTCCTGCGGCACGGCTTCACCGGCTGGATCAGCAGGCTGCGTCTCTACCTTGGGTGCAATACGTAGCCCGCGCATCAGGGGGATCAGCGAAATGGCGCAGAAAACAGACGCCAGCGTGAAGGCTGCACCGGGGAAATAGACCGGCGCGTTTGTCGACGTGAAGTAGTGGAAGGTCTGCGTCATCGCGAGCGGCGCAAAGATGTTCGAGAGGGATTGCACACTGGCGATGGCGCCTTGCAGCTCGCCTTGCGCATTTTTCGGCGTGCGCGCCGTCATGATCTGGTTGATCGCCGGGCCGTCCAGCGGCAGGCCCAGTTCTTCCGCCTTGATCTGGATGGTGGCGCGACCTGCCATCTCGCTGACCACGAAACGGGTGCCGTTGCCGACGAGCTCGGGAGCGATGTGCTCG
>CALMWO010000112.1 GCA_937873805.1 uncultured Hyphomonadaceae bacterium | reverse complement strand
AGCGTGCCGAACAGCTGTTCCAGAATTCCAAGTTCGCGACCGCGTGTCGGCGTAACGCGCGAATTGTAATCCACCACGCGGCCATCTTCGGTGTCGTAGATCAGAACGTCGGAGACGACGTCGTCATCATCGAACTGGACGGCGATGATGTGGCGCTGAACGACCTTCGGATAATAGAACGTCAGGCGCTCGCGCGTGGACGACATGTAGACCCAGAGCTTTTCCTTGCCGACCGCAGGCTTGCCCTGCACGCCAACAGTGTCGAAGATCGACGCAGTCGAGGGCGTGCCAAGGCGCGCCAGAACGGTGGAGCGGGTGTCGACCGCAGGCTTCACATCTTCGGGCAGGGCCTGGTCGGGCACATAGCCGTGGAAGTCGCGCGTCGCGGTGCAGCCGGCGCCAGCGAGGGCGGCAGCGGCGATGCCGGCAAGAGCTAGACGGCGCAGGGCCATGGGCGAAAACTCCGGTATTTGCGGCTAGCTACAGGCAGGCCAACCGACTTGGCAAGGCTGGGGGACATCAGGTCTTTTTTTGGGCAAAACTCGCCTCTTGCGGGCGCCTTTCCAGACTCCCGAAGCCTGCTAGTGTCCGCCGCCTTAGGCGAGGTGCGCAGCAAGCGGACCCAAAGGGCAGGCATGGCGCTGGGTAGCTGGTTTCAGTCGAAGAAGAATCGTTGGGCCGTGGACCGGCTCCATCGTTCGATTCAGGATCAGGCCCTGCGGCCCGATTTCTATTATGACGGCGGCGCCCGCGACAATTTCTCCGGCAGGTTCGAGATGACCTCGCTTCACGCAGCCCTGATGTTCCGCCGGTTGCGGACGGCGGGCGGGGCGGGCAAGTCGCTTTCGCAGGACGTTTTCGACGCCTTGTTTGACGGGTTCGACGAGGCGCTGCGTGACATTGGCACGGGCGATCTGACCGTGGGCAAGAAGATCCGCAAAATGGGCGAGGCTTTCTATGGCCGCGCCAAAGCCTATGACGACGCGCTGGCCAACGGTGCGGATGGCATCGAGCTGCAGCACTCGCTGGTGCGAAACCTGGGTCTTGCGGACACGGAAATGGATCGGTTTGCCCGCTATGTGCGGCTCGTGGAGATGACGCTCAGCCGTCATACGGACGAGCAGCTGATGTCGGGCGAGGTCAACTGGCCGCGTCTTCCCTGAGTTATTGGGCTGATTTTCCACTGGAATTCTGCGGCGTACCTTGACGCAGGGACGATCCGCGCAGGGCCTGTTACCTCTCGGCGCTCGTGCTATTAGACCCCTGAAACTTGGCGGCACCGGGTTGATTCCGCTCGGTAAGCGTCATGCTGGAGTTCTTCTGCGGACATGGCGAACGGCAAGATCATTTCCATCGACGGGATGGGCGGCGACCATGCGCCACGCATTGTCGTCGAAGGGCTTGAGCGCTTCGCGCAGCGTCGCAGCGATCTGCAATTCCTGCTGCATGGCGACGAGGCGCAGCTGAAGGCGCTGCTCGCCAGCGCCCCCACGGCAGCGCCGCGCACGACGATCCGTCATACGGACAAGATGATCTCGATGGACGCCAAGCCCGCGGACGCTGTTCGCAGGGGCAAGGGTTCGTCGATGTGGAACGCCATCGAGGCGGTAAAAAATGGCGAGGCGATAGCGGCGGTTTCAGCTGGCAACACTGGTGCGCTGATGGGCCAGTCGATGCTGATCCTGAAGAAAGCCGAAGGCGTGGAGCGCCCGGCGCTGGCGGCGAGCCTGCCGAGCCGTGTGGGTCCGGTGGCGATGCTGGATCTCGGCGCGGACATCGCGGCGACGGCGGAGCAACTGGTCGAGTTCGCGATCATGGGTCAGGCGTTTGCGCGTGTAGTGAACGGCGTCGCCAACCCGCGCGTGGCGCTGCTGAACATCGGCTCGGAGGAGCTGAAAGGCCATGAGTCGATTCGTGAGGCGGCGCGGCTGATCCGGGCCTCGAACCTGCAGATGGATTTCCGCGGCTATGTCGAAGCGGACAAGATCGGTTTCGGCGACATCGACGTCGTCGTGACGGACGGGTTCACGGGCAATGTGGCGTTGAAGACGGCTGAGGGCATCGCCAAGATGATGTCCGACATGCTGAAGGAAGCCTTCAAGTCCGGCCCCTTGTCGATACTTGGCTATTTGCTCGCCATGTCGGCGCTGAAGAAGTTCCGTGCGAAGCTCGACCCGCGGAAGGGTAATGGCGCTGTCTTTCTGGGCCTCAACGGCGTGGTCGTGAAAAGCCATGGCGGCACCGATGCCCTGGGCTTCGAACAGGCAATCTCGGTTGCAGCCGGCATGGGCGAGAGCCATTTCAGGACTGAAGTCGAGGATAACCTGAAGCGTTTGGCGGCCAGCGTGGCTGTGGCTGCTTCCGTTGCTGCGGTTAAAGAAGAAACGGCCAAGTAATACGAGGCGTTTGCGTGACCGAATTCGTATCCGTTGTACGTGGCGTTGGTGGGCATCTCCCGGAGAGAGTGCTGACCAATGACGACCTCGCGAAGATGGTCGATACGACGGACGAGTGGATCACTGCGCGTACGGGCATCAAGAAGCGCCACATCGCGGCGGATGGTGAGACGACGTCTGATCTAGGCGCCATTGCAGCGAAGAAGGCGATGGATGCGGCGGGCGTAGGGCCCGAAGACATCGACCTGATCGTGATGGCGACCGCGACGCCGGATTACACGTTTCCAGCCACCGCCACGATCGTGCAGCACAAGCTGGGCATCACACGTGGCGCAGCGTTCGACCTGCAGGCGGTGTGTTCGGGCTTTGTGTTTGCCGTGGCGACGGCGGACAACTTCCTTGCGCGGGGACAGTTCGAGCGCGCGCTGGTGATCGGCGCGGAGACGTTCTCGCGCATTCTCGACTGGTCGGATCGTTCAACCTGCGTGCTGTTCGGCGACGGGGCAGGGGCCATCGTGCTGGAGCGGCAGGAGAAGGCGCAGGCCGGAGATCGCGGCGTGAAGGGCATTCACCTGCGCTCGGACGGAAAGTTCCGTGATTTGCTCTATGTCGATGGCGGGCCGTCGACGACGCAGACGGTCGGTCATTTGCGGATGGTCGGCAACCAGGTGTTCAAGCACGCGGTCGGCAAGATCTCCGACAGTGTGCGGGCTGCAGCCCAGCAGGCCGGGATCGAAGTGAAGGACATCGACTGGTTCGTGCCGCACCAGGCCAACCAGCGCATTCTTTCCGCCGTGGCGGAAAGGCTGGGCCTCGAAGATCACAAGGTAGTCTCGACGGTCGCGGAGCACGGCAATACGTCGGCGGCTTCTGTCCCGCTGGCGCTGGCTGCAGCCACCGAGGATGGGCGGATCAAGCAGGGCGATCTGGTGCTGATCGAGGCGATCGGCGGCGGCCTTACGTGGGGTTCCGCGCTCATTCGCATTTAACATCTCGTAAACGAATGAAATTGTTCGGTATTTGAGGGCGAGGGCCCTTAACATCCGAATCGGCGCAAGTTAGTCTCTCCTATCGCTACGGAGAGGCTGGGTGCCGGAGAATACTCTTACGCGCGCAGATATCGTTGATCGGCTCGTCCAGAAGGTCGGGCTGACCAAACAGGATTCCAGCAACTTCCTCGAGCGCGTGCTTGAGCTTGTGTGCGTGGAACTCGAACGGGACGAGGACGTGAAGTTCGCCCGTTTCGGCAATTTCGTGGTGCGTCGGAAAAAAGCACGCGTTGGTCGCAATCCCAAGACCGGCGAAGAAGCTCCGATTTCGGCAAGACGGGTGGTGTCGTTCAAACCTTCTCCACTTCTTCGGCAGAGGGTTGAGGCCGCACAGACCGCCCGGAGAGATTGATGTCCACTACATCGCAGGCTGCATTGGCGCGGGAGTCGGATTCCGAGTCCTCGTACGCCTGTGACAAATCCGCCGAAGCGTTCCGCACGATTGGCGAGGCCGCCGCGGAACTTGGCCTCAAGACCCATGTGCTGCGCTTCTGGGAAACCAAGTTCGACAATCTGCGCCCGATGAAGCGCCCTGATGGTCGCCGTTTCTACCGGCCGGATGACATGGAACTGTTGCGTCGGCTCCAGAATCTGCTGCACGTTCAGGGACTGACTATCCGTGGGGCCGTAAAGGCTCTGGATGGCGACATTGGAGAACAGCCGGGGGCGGCTGCTGGTGTCGACGAGAATGGGGCTGAAGAAATGATGGTTCCGGTTGAAGCCGGCGCATCCGTGCGCGAATTGCAGGATGCCGTGCGTGACGCTGTCGAACGGGGCGATTTCCGTGCGGCGGAAGCGCAGAACTCGTCTGCCGCCCGTTCGCGGCTGGAGTCGCTGCTTTCGGACCTTACCAACCTCAAGTCCCGGCTCGATGCCGTGCGGACAGCGGCTTAAGCCCCTAAAATCCTTGAAATTCGACCGGTTGCCCCCGGGCAAGTCGGCGCCTATAAGGGCGCTCCTGAATTGGCGGAGCGTGGCGCAGCCCGGTTAGCGCACTAGTCTGGGGGACTAGGGGTCGTGGGTTCGAATCCCGCCGCTCCGACCATTTCGGAACCCGCCAGGGTTGGAAGTTCGGGCGGTTAGCTCAGCTGGCAGAGCGCCTGCTTTACACGCAGGATGTCGGCGGTTCGATCCCGTCACCGCCCACCATCTTCCCTGATACAAAAGGCTGAAGCCGGCCGCGCATCTGGTGCGCTGATCGCTGACACAAACAAAAGGCCGGCGCATCCTTTGGGGATTGCGCCGGCCTTTGTCTGTCTCGCGTCGGGCTAGTTGTCGTCCTGCGGCGGGCCGCCACGTCCCGTGCGGGGCTGCGGGCCGAGTGTCTTCACCACATACTTGGCGACGGCCTCGATCTCGTTCGGCTGAAGCGCCGCTGCGAGAGCGGGCATCTCACCCTGGCCCTGAGCGATCACACGCGCGATGTTCGCGTAGTCGGTCCGGTTGGTGATCGGCGGGGCGCTGCCGCCCGAGATGCCGACGCCGTTGGGGCCATGGCAGATCGCGCACATCTGGTCGAACTTGGTCTTGCCGAGGGCGAGTTCAGCTGGCGTGGCCGAGACGGCTTGCGCCGCAAGCTTGGTCGACGGCGGAGCCGCCGCCATCGGAACGCCGCCGGTCGGGGCCGCGCCATTCTCGCTGACGCCGTCCAGCGTCAGCGCCACCATCTCTGCCGGCTCGCCGCGTTTGGACACGGTGAACACGACATACTGGCGTCCGTTCAGTTCGTAGGTCATCGGCGCGCCTGTCACGAGGTTGGGCATCTTGCCTTCCCAGACGACTTTGCCGTCGCGCTTGTCATAGGCGCGGAACATCGGTCCGCCCGAGCCGCCCCCGATATTGCCGGACTCGCCGAGGAACAGGAGTTCCTTGGTGAGAAGCGGGCCGGGACGCACGTCGAACTTGCCCATCTTCGAGAAGTCGAGGTTGAGCCCCTTCAGCGCCGGATGGTTCTTCACGAAGTCATCCGCATCGCCGATCGGGATGCGCCATTTGTGTTCGCCCTGATCCATGTTGGTGGCGATCACTTCCGAGTAGGGCGGCTTCAGGATAGGCAGGCCTTGCGGGCCGTTGATCGGCGCGCCGCCGCCGCCGCCGTAGAACGGCATGTTGGTCGTTTTTGGGTCGCCCGCTCTCAGGCCGGCGTATTGCGGCTTGAGGCGCACAGGCGTGTAGAGCATGTGCGTGTCGGGATCGAAGGCTGCGCCATTCCAGTTCGGTCCGCCGCCGGTTCCGGGATAGAGCCACGTGCCCTTGTTGGTCGCGGTCACCATGGTCGGCGTCGTGTAGAGCGGACCCTTGGTGTATTCCGAAGCGAGCTTCTTGCCCTCTTCGCGAAGCTGGGGCGTGAAGTCGATCAACTCGTTCTCGTCATAGCCAAGCGTCAGCATCGGGCCGGGCTTGGTGGGGAAGGGCTGGGTGGGAGACGGACGCTCGCCCGGAATGTTGGAGCCGGGAACCTTGCGCTCCTCGATCGGCCACACGGGCTTGCCGGTGACGCGGTCGAACACGAATGTCAGGCCTTGTTTGGTCAGCAGGGTCGCGGCCTTGATGATCTTTCCGTCCTTCTTGATGTCGTGAAGGATCGGCGCGGCCGGCATGTCGTAGTCCCACAGGCCGTGGTGAACGATCTGGTAGAACCAGACCTTCTCTCCGGTCTTGGCGTTTAGGCACATGATGCTCTCGCCATAGAGGCCGTCGCCGAGGCGCTGCCCGCCGTAGAACTCGTTGGTAGGTGTTTCGAGCGGGATGTAGACGTAACCCAGTTCCGGGTCGGCGCTCATCATCGACCAGGCGCCGGCCTGACCTGTGTAAAGATTGCTGCCGCCTTCCCATGTCTTGACGTTCGGGTCGTCTGGCTGCGCGATCGGGTTGAAGCTCCACACCATCTCGCCGGTGCGAACGTCGAAACCACGGATCTTGCCAGGGGCGCCTTCCTTGTTGCGGCTGCCACCCGGGATCACTTGCACAACGATGATGTCGCCGACCACCAGCGCTGGCGAGACAGACGAAACGTCAGTCGCGTCGGTGCCTTCGATGATGCCTTCGCGAAGGTTGATCCAGCCGTTCCTGCCGAAGCCGGCCACAGCCTTGCCTGTGACGCCATCGACAGCGATCAGGCGGCCATCGCCCGAGTTGTGGAAGACGCGTTTGTCCTTGCCATCGGTCCAGTAGGCCAGCGAGCGCAGGCCTAGCGACGAGGCGCGGCCACCGATGTCAGCGGGTTGCGGCTCGAACGTCCACACCGTCTTGCCTGTGCCGGCATCGATCGCTGCCATGCCGTTGTTGAGCCACGGAATGTAAAGCACGCCATCGTCCAGCAGGGGGGTGGACTTGTAGTTGGCTGAGCCGGGGTCGCCCGACGTATCGGCCGTCCAACGCCATGCGACCTTAAGGCGGTTCACGGTCTGGAGGTTGATCTGGTTCAGCGGCGCATAACGAGTCTGGCCGGCATCGCCGCCCCAGTACTTCCACTCGGTTGCGTCATAGCCGGCGGCGGCCGACAGGCCCGCGCGCCCCGAAGTCGTCTCTGCGCCGGGAAGGGTGCAGGCAAAGGCCATTCCGACAGCCAACGCGCAAGCGGCTACGCCGCCCGCGATTTTGCGGTTCAACATGAAGAGCTTTCCTCCCGATCAGGCCCGGCGTTGGTTCGCTGAGTCCCTTTACGGAGGGGA
>CALMWO010000111.1 GCA_937873805.1 uncultured Hyphomonadaceae bacterium | reverse complement strand
CGCCTCGGGCGGCGAGATGGCGCGTTTCGCGCTGGCTGTCAGTGTCTGCCTGGCAGGTTCGTCGCCTGCAGGAACGCTGGTGTTCGACGAGGCCGACATGGGCGTCGGCGGCGCCGTGGCTGCCGCTATCGGGGAGAGGCTCGCCCGACTGGGCAAGGACAAGCAGGTCCTTGCCATCACCCACTCACCCCAGGTCGCCGCTGCCGCCGCCCGCCAGCTCAAGGTTTCCAAGGCGGATGCGGGCGGGGAGGTCGTCACCTCGGTCGACATGCTGGGGGCCAAGGCCCGCAAGGAAGAAATCGCCCGCATGCTTGCCGGCGCGAGTGTCACGAAAGAAGCGCGCGCTGCAGCCGGAAGATTGTTGGCGGGCGCCTGAGCGCCGGTTAAGAAGCGGGCATGCCAAAGTCGTCCGCCGAAACACCCGTTGATAAACTCACCAAAATCGCCGCCAAGGCCGAGCTGAAAAAGCTTGGCCAGGCGATCGGTGCGGCAGACGCCGCCTATTACCAGGACGATGCGCCCGAGCTGACCGACGCGGACTATGACGCGCTTCGTAACCGGCTCAACGCCATCGAGGAACAATTCCCCGACCTCAAGCAGGTCCACAGCCCCAGCCAGAAAGTCGGCGTCGCACCCACGGGCGGCTTCGGCAAGATCACTCATCTCAAGCCCATGCTGTCGCTCGACAACCTCTTTGCGGATGAAGATGTGGTTGATCTGATCGCCCGCATCCGCCGCTTTCTCAATCTCAAGCCCGACGAAGAGGTCGCTCTCACAGCCGAGCCGAAGATCGATGGCCTGTCGTGCTCGCTGCTTTACGAAGATGGCGTGCTGGTTCGCGCCGCCACACGTGGCGATGGCGCCGTAGGTGAAGACGTCACCGCCAATGTCCGCACCATCAAGGACGTGCCGGAGAAGCTGAAAGGCAAGGGTCATCCCGCGCGTATCGAAGTGCGCGGCGAGATCTACATGCTGATGTCGGATTTCGAACGCCTGCGCGACGCAGAGGCGGAAGGTTCCCGCCAACCCGCGCAATTTCGCCGCCGGCAGCCTGCGCCAGAAAGATCCCGAGATCACGCGCGCGCGCCCGCTGAGATTCTTTGCTTACACGTGGGGCTTTGTCTCGGAAGAGTTCGCGAAGACGCAAACTGAAGCCGTCGAGACGTTCAAGGCATGGGGTCTGCCTGTGAACCCCGACATGAAGCGCGCCACCAACGCCGAAGGCTTGCTCAAGATCTATCACGATATCGAAGCCCGCCGCGCGAAGCTCGGCTATGATATCGACGGCGTCGTCTACAAGGTCGATCGCCTCGACTGGCAGGATCGTCTCGGTTTCGTCTCACGCAGCCCGCGCTGGGCCGCCGCCCATAAATTCCCGGCGCAGCAGGCAATCACACAGCTCCTCGGCATCGACATACAGGTCGGACGCACGGGCAAGCTCGCGCCTGTCGCG
>CALMWO010000110.1 GCA_937873805.1 uncultured Hyphomonadaceae bacterium | reverse complement strand
AGAGGCTGACCTCGCCAACGAACAGAAACTGCTCGCCGACCCGAAGGAACGGGCCGAACACCTCATGCTGCTCGATCTCGGCCGCAACGACGTTGGCCGGGTGTCGGCCCGAAGCACGGTCGAAGTGACGGAAAGTTTCACGGTCGAGCGCTACAGCCACGTGATGCACATAGTGTCCAACGTGCAGGGCAAGCTCAAGCCGGGTGAGGACATGGTCTCCGCACTGGCGGCTGGTTTCCCGGCGGGTACAACGTCTGGCGCGCCAAAGATTCGCGCCATGGAAATCATTACCGAACTCGAGCCGCATGCACGCGGCGTCTATGCGGGCGGCGTCGGTTATTTTGGCGCCGGCGGCGACATGGACACCTGCATTGCCCTGCGCACGGCCGTGTTCGCGAACGGCAGTATCCATGTGCAGGCCGGCGGCGGGGTCGTTTACGACTCCAACCCCGAAAGCGAGTTCATGGAAACCGTACACAAGGCCAGCGCGCTCTTCCGCGCAGCCGAGGAAGCGGCGCGCTATGATCGGGGGAACCGTTGATGACCAAGGTTCTGCTCGTCGATAACTACGACAGCTTCACGTACAATCTCGTCCACTACCTGCAGGACATCAGCCCGAACGTGGACGTGGAAGTCGTGCGCAATGATGCACTGACGGCGAAAGAAGCGCTCGCGAAGGGCGCTGATGCGATCGTGCTGTCGCCGGGGCCATGTACGCCAGACGACGCGGGCATCTGCCTGGAGCTGATCAAACTGGCGCCGGATGATCTGCCCATTCTTGGCGTCTGCCTCGGCCACCAGGCAATCGGTCAGGCCATGGGCGGGATTGTCGAAGGCGCGAAAGACATCGTTCACGGCAAGGCGTGGGATGTGAAGGTTCTGGGCGGCGAACTGTTCGCGGGCGTGCCCGAACATTTCGAAGCGGTGCGCTATCACTCGCTGGCGATCCGCCGCAACGGAATGCCGAATACACTCACCGTGGACGCGGAAACGGCTGACGGAGAAATCATGGCCGTGAGCCATGCGACGCGGCCGGTGTTCGGCGTGCAGTTTCACCCCGAGTCGATCGGATCGCAATTCGGCAAGGTGATGCTGGCCAACTTCCTCAAGCGCGCGGGCGTGAAGTGAGCGACGCCGTCCGCAACGCAGTCGGCAAGCTTGCTGCTGGCGACCGCCCGTCGCCGGGCGAGATCGGATCGGCCTTTCAGGCCATTCTCGCTGGTGAGGCCGAACCGGCCCTGATCGCGGCCTTCCTGATGGGCCTTCGGATACGCGGCGAAACGGTCGAGGACATCGTCGCCGGCGTGCAGGTGATGCGCGCGACCATGCGTCCTGCGAAAGCGCCCGAGGGCGCAATCGACACATGCGGCACAGGCGGCCTTTCGTGGACCTCGCTCAACACATCGACTGCGGTGGCGCTGGTTGCTGCTGGCGCCGGTGTTGTCGTGGCCAAGCATGGCAACCGCTCGAAGAGCCGCGCCGGATCAGCCGATGTTCTCGAAGCGCTCGGCGTCAACCTGTCACCAACCGATGCGCAGATCGAAGCGAGCTTTCGCGAGGCGCGGGTCGCTTTCATGTTCGCGCAACAGCACCATACCGCGATGAAATATGTCGCGCCCGTGCGGCAGGCGCTTGGGATGCGGACGATCTTCAACATGCTCGGGCCGCTCGCCAATCCGGCGGGGGTCAAGCGGCAGGTGATGGGCGTGTTCGCGCCCGAATGGGTCGAGCCGATTGCGAGCGCGATGCTCGCGCTTGGCGCGAAGCGAGCCATGGTGGTGCATGGCCTCGACGGAATGGACGAGATTTCCACGACTGGCGAAACGCTGGTCGCTGACGTGAAGGATGGATCGGTTCGCGTACATAGCCTGACGCCGGAAAGCATCGGCATCGCGCGTGCGAGCCTGGAACAGTTGCGTGGCGGCACAGTGGCCGAGAATGCCGAAGCCCTGAAACGGGTGCTCGGCGGCGAGAATGGTGCGTTCGGAGACCTTGTGGCTGTCAATGCAGGCGCGGCTATCCTTGTCGCCGGTCTGGCCGAAACGCTGGAAGACGGCATTGTTCAGGCACGCGCTTCCGTAACCAGCGGTCAAGCCATTGCTGCTCTTGAAGCCTTGAGGCGCGCATCGAATGGCTAGCGTTCCTGACAAGCTGAAAGCGATCATCGACTACAAGCATGGTGAAGTCGCAAAGCTGAAGCGCGAGCGGTCGCTCGACGCGCTTGAGGCTGATGCGAAGACTGCTTCCAGGCCACGCGGATTTGCCGAGGCCCTGCTTGCGATCGCCAAAGCAGACGGCAATGCGCTGATCTGTGAAGTGAAACGCAAGAGCCCTTCGGCTGGCAATATCAGCCCCGGCCGCGATCAGGTTGCCGTTGCGCGCGACTATGAGGCTGGCGGCGCTGCCTGCATCTCGGTTCTCACGGATGGCCCAAGCTTTGGCGGGTCTATTGAGGACATGATCAGCGTCCGGGGCGCCGTTTCCATCCCGGTGCTCCGCAAGGACTTCATGATCGACCCGATCCAGGTTGTGGAAGCCCGCGCCGCCGGCGCCGATGCGATCCTCATCATCATGGCAGCGGTTGACGATGGGTTGGCGAACGAGCTGCACGCCACGGCGGACCGGCTCGGCATGTCGGTGCTGCTGGAAGCCCATGACGAGGCTGAGCTCGTTCGTGCGCTGGGCCTGCCCTCGCCCCTGATGGGCGTGAACAATCGCGACCTGCGGACATTCACAACGGACCTCGGCGTGACCGAGCGGCTGGCGGACATGACGCCGCCGGGCAAACTCCTGATTTCCGAAAGCGGCGTGCGGACCGCATCCGACATCGCCAGGCTCAGACTTTGCGGCGCCCGTGGGTTTCTGGTCGGCGAGAGCCTGATGCGGGCCGAAAATGCCGTCGAATCCGTGCGCTCGCTCGCCCAGGTCAGGTAAACGGCTCCACAGCCGAATTGACCCAAAGCGTGAACGATAGTAGAACTATCTGCGACTCATCGATTCAAGCAGGTAGACAGATGCTCACCAAGAAACAGCGCGAACTGCTCCTGTTCATCAATGACAGGATCAAGGAAACGGGCGTTTCGCCGTCCTTCGACGAAATGAAGGAGGCGCTGGACCTGGCGTCCAAGTCGGGCATCCACCGCCTGATTACAGCCCTTGAGGAGCGCGGCTTTCTCCGCCGTCTGGCCCACAGGGCGCGGGCGCTGGAGGTTCTCAAGCTTCCTGAAAGCGCCGTTCCGCAGGGAACCGGCCGCACGCCATTCCGGCCAAGCGTGATCGCGGGGGCCGCTGCCGATGTCGGGCGGAAAGTTGCCTCTGCAGTTCGCTCCTCGATGATCCCTGTCATGGGGCGGATTGCGGCAGGTACGTCAATCGAGGCTATCGAACACGAAACTCACAAGGTTGCCGCACCGGACGACGACTTCGACCCGGATACGCATTTCGCGCTGGAAGTTTCCGGCGAGAGCATGATCAACGCGGGCATTCTGGATGGCGACACGGTTATCCTGAAGAAAACCGATCACGCAGCTTCAGGCGACATCGTGGTTGCGCTGATCAACGAAGAGACCGCGACCCTGAAGCGCTTTCGCAAGAAGGGCGGCTCCATCGCCCTTGAGGCAGCAAACCCGGCTTTCGGCACGCAGATCTTTGGACCGGATCGCGTGCGTATTCAGGGCAAACTCGTTGCGCTCGTGCGCAAGTATCACTGAGCTTTGGTTGGCTGATCCCGCTTCGGCGGCTTTAGGTAGAGCGGCTGGGTCCACGCCCGGCCGCTTTGCATTTGCGCCGGGCGAAGCGTCAGGGCGCCATCGGAGCTGTCTACAGCTGCGCCGCCTTTGCCAATTGTCGCGCATGGCTGAAGCTTCAGCGCCTGACCTGCTTCCGTGTGGATCGTCAGCGTCGATGAAGTCGGGCAACCGATCGGCGCCTCGACATTCGGTTCAACGATCGCTTGGCCAGCCTCCACATCAAGCCAGCACGACGCACCCTTGCCGGGGCATGGCGCCTTGGTGATCGCATCGCCAATGATGAGTGGGTCGAGACCATTGTCGGAACGCCAGTCCGACAGCTCCAGCCACGCCTTGTCGGCTTGCAGAAACACGGACCCGTCGTCAGCGACGTATCCGACAGCCTGAGGAGCGGAGAGCCACAGCACCACTGCCGCCGCCGCAGGCACTGCCGCAAACGCCCTGCCCCGGCGGGTAAAAACGCAGAACAGCGCGATAGCTGAAGCCGCCATCGCCATGCCAGCAGAACCCAGGCGAGGCAGGTCCACCTCTGGCGATATCTCGACGGAATAGCGCGCAATGAACAGGACGAGTTCGAGGCTCTTGCCCATCAGCCAGAGGAAAGGCTCGTCAAACCCGAATGGCGCGGCAACAGCCGCCATCGCTGCAGCCGGCGTGGTCCAGAGTGTAATGACGGGGGTCGAGACGATGTTGGCGATGACACTGAACAGCGCTGCGCGATCGAAATGGTGGAGCGCAAATGGCATCGTGGCTAGCGACGCAACCAGCGATGTGGCGGCCGCAGCTACGATCCAACCTCCGATACGAGAGAAGACGCCGGGATGATCGGGCCGATCCATCTTGGGCCAGATCTCATAGAGCGCAATCAGCGCGCCCGATGCGGCGAACGACATCTGGAAGCCGGGCGTGACTACGGCCTCGGGCTGGAAGAGAACCACGACGCCAAGCGCGACCGCCAGCGAGCGAAGAGACAGCGCGGGGCGGTCAAACAATTTCGCTCCGAAGCCGATCAAGGCGATGATGAAAGCGCGCTGGGTCGCGACCTCCATACCCGAGATCCCGAAATAGAGCGTGCAGGCAATGATGGCGCCGAGAGCCGCGGCCTTTACCGATGGCACACGCAAGGCGAGCGGTTCAATGAACGGCCAGAGGAAGCGTATGATGAAGAAGACGATGCCGCCCACCAGCACCATGTGAACACCAGAGATCGACAACAGGTGCGCGAGGCCCGACATCCGCAACGCTTCAGCATCGGGCGGCGTGATGAAACTGCGATCACCAGACACCATAGCCGCCGACATGCCGCCTCCACCCTCGCCGGCGTGCTCGTTGACGTGCGTGGCGATTGCGCGCCGGACAGCCCCGAGCCAGTAAGAGAATGTCTCGGCGGGACCCGATGGCGGCGACATCGCCAGCGCGTCACAACCACCCGTCGAGAAACCCACGGCGCCGAGCTGCTGGAACCATGCGTCGCGGTGAAACTCGTAGTCGCCCGGAACAACCGGGCGCGGCGGCGGCGACAGGATGGCGCGACAGGCCACGGCGCGGCCCGGACTGAAAGGCATGTCACCGCGATAGCTGAAGCGGACGAATTCGGGCGTCTGCTCGGGCGGCAGACGTTCTATGGCGCGGACGTCTATGCGGACACGCCGGCTACGATCGCTGGCATCAATCTCCGCGATTACGCCCTCGATACGAACCGGCCCCATTTCCTCCTTGAGGATCGGCGCGGCGACCAGACCGGAGCGCACCTTGCCCGAGATGGCCCCAACGCCAACGCAAGCAAGCATTCCCAGCATCAGCGCCAGTGCGCCAACGCCTCGCCGGCGGACGAGCCCCCAGAACACCGTTACTGGCGCTGTAGCGCCCAGCAGCAGGGTCCAGCCCGGCTCGGACGGCGCGCTCATGTAGAGCGCAGCGCCGACCGTCAGAGCTAGAGGGGCCAGCAGCGGCCAGCGCAGGGCCTGATCGTTGATCGCACCTTTGAGGAACCGCCACATGAGGGTCCAGGGGCCGGGTCTTTTGGCCTCGGGGAGCGCATCAGCAGCGGCACTTGCCAGCAAAGGAGCGGATGTGTTCTTCAGGGCCCGCGCTCCGGCTTACGGACGCAAGGACAAGCCTCGTACTGGAACCCGATGACGGTCGTCACCCGCTTCGCCCCCTCGCCCACCGGCTACCTCCATATCGGAGGCGCCCGGACGGCCCTGTTTTCTTGGCTATACGCGCGCGCGAAGGGCGGCAAGTTCCTGCTGAGGATTGAGGATACGGATAAGGATCGCTCT
>CALMWO010000109.1 GCA_937873805.1 uncultured Hyphomonadaceae bacterium | reverse complement strand
TGCCATATCGGGAAGGAACGGCCGATCCGGGGCGCGTGTCGACGCGCATCGCCAGTCGCAAGGCTGGCACTGGACTACCCCACGGCGCATCCCCACGCGCCCCGCTCCCTCGTCTGGAGGGACGAGCTACAGCATCCCGCAGGGCCGCGCCCGTGCGAAGGAGAGCGTGCATCTCCCAACGGGGTCATCCTCGGGCTTGTCCCGAGGATCTTGGTTGGCAGCTTGAGCGGGATACGGCGTTGGTCCCTTCGGATCGAGAACCAAGATTCTCGGGACAAGCCCGAGAATGACCGCGGCGGCAGATAGCCCTCATCCTGAGCAGCCGCGAAGCGGCGCCCGTCGAAGGGCGAGGGCGTGCTCACCAACCCAGCAGCAAGGAAGATCAAATCGTCTGCCCGTCAAAGCTTCCGCAACAGCCGGAACACGCCCGTGCTCCGCGCCACCGTCTGCCCCTTGATCACGATCAGGCACTCGGTATGCGCAACATCCTCGTCATGATCGACAAGGCGGCCATGCGCTTCCATCCATTCGCCCTGCTTCACCGGGTCGAAATATTCCATCGCCATGCGCAGCGTCACCGTCCGCCGTTTCAGCGTGCCGTGCGTCGAACGGGCCATGGCGCTGTCGCACACCGTCGCGATCATGCCGCCATGCATGAAGCCCATCGTGTTGGTGTGAACCTGCTCGACCCACAGGCCGAGCGTCATCCGCCCCGGCGGATTTTCCTCGCGCTGAAGCAGCGGGCCGACATGATTGACGAACGGCGCACGCAGAAGATGGATGAATCCCGGCGGCGCTGGCGGCGATGCAGGCGGCGGATCAGCCGCCATTGCCGAACATCTTGTTCTTCACCGTGTCGCCCGGCTTGATGCCAAGCGCAGTCGCCTGCCCGCCCGCGATCTGCAGCACAGCCGCAGAGCCAAGCCCCGGCGCAACAGTCCGCAGGCTGCCCGGCCGCGCGCTCGTGGCAATCGCACGCACCATGCCCTCTCCATCAAGGAACAGCATGTCGAGTTCGACTTGCACGCCCTTCATGTTGAGATTGAACTGCTCGCGCACGGTGCGGAAATCCATCAGCAGGCCCTGGTCCTTGCCCAGCGAGGCACGGCCCGTGAGACCTTTGGAAATCTCCGGCAGCGTATCCGCCACCTCGACCTGGAAGGCATGGGTCTTCCCGCCCGACACGACGCTCAGCGCCTCGGTCGGCGTCTGCGCCATCGCAGCTCCGGAAAGAGCGGCGGCAAAAGCGGCGAGGATCAGGGTGCGTTTCATGGCCCACGGCAATAAGGCGCCACCAGCCCGAAGCCAAGGGCATGCCCCAGCAGGGCTAGGGTCCGGTATGCAGTTTCGCGCTGATGATATGCCGACCCTTCTGGCCCTTGCCGACCGAAGCCACCAGCTTCTGGCCCGGCTGCAGGTCGTCGATCCCGGCCTTACGCACCACCACCATGTGGATAAAGATGTCTTCCGGGTCGTCCAGCAGCTGGACGAAACCATAGCCCTTGGTGCGGTTGAACCATTTCACCAGCACGATTTCGACCTCGCCGGCCTCGTCTGGCGCGACGTCGTTCTCGTTGGCCGAAAGCTCCAGAACCTCGTTGACCTGATAGCCCCGGTCGCGCGTCGCCACGTTGCAGACGATCCGCGCGCCCTCCGGCGCTGTATCCTGCCCGAACTTACGCATGACGGAGATATGCAGCAGAACGTCGCGCTTCAGCCCGCCGCCCGCAGGTCCGCCATCGGGAACCACGAAGCCATAGCCTTTCGCCGGATCGAACCATTTCACACGGCCCTCGATCGTGATGGCCGGTTCGGCTTCCTCTTCAGGCGAAGTCTGATTCTGTTGCGGTTGCATCACCCACGCGCTCCCCAGCGGGGCGACTGTAGCATGACAGTTTATCCGGCGCACATAGCTCGCCGGGCGATTATCCACTTGTGATTAACTAGCGGGCGGCAACCAAATCAACGCCCAAACCAACACAATGCGCAGGGAAATCATTTCACTTACGCTCAGGCCAAAATCCCAAGCCGTAACAATCCGCTGGCAGTCCCTAGGGGAGTCGAACCCCTCTTTTCAGGTTGAAAACCTAACGTCCTAACCGATAGACGAAGGGACCATCCAGCGAAGCGAGCGATATAGCTGCATCGCTCCGGCCCTGCAAGCACCCCATTTCACCCTTCTGCGGGTGAATTGGCACAGGGCAAAACGCCTAGGCCAACGCGATATCCGCTACCTCGATCTGCACCTTTCCCGGCCCCCGCCAGGTATCCGGGCGCAGCCTTCCGGCGACGTGAATTGCGTCCCCGCGGGCAATGGCCTGCCCCTCCGGTCCGTCGGCCACCCGGAACGCGATTGCCCGTACCCGCGAGCCATCCTCGCCGACCATATCGAAAGCCATATGATTTTCGCCCACCCGCCGCGCGCCTGCCGCACGGCCCCCTCCTGGGCTGCGATGTCCTGGAGCGCCAGCAA
Source organism: uncultured Hyphomonadaceae bacterium (assembly GCA_937873805.1). Lineage (GTDB taxonomy): Bacteria > Pseudomonadota > Alphaproteobacteria > Caulobacterales > Hyphomonadaceae > UBA7672. Next base: position 3,557 of record CALMWO010000109.1, on the reverse strand, counting down.
ACAGTGGCTCCGGCGCATTCGACCCGAACGGCCCCGTCCGCTCGATCATGTCCAGCAACTCCCCGGTCGCAGCGCCTGGCGCGAGCGTCCCGTCGATCTCCAATACCCTCGCCTCGGCCAGCTCCAACGCCGTGCCCTTGGTTCGTTCCTCAAGATACTCCAGCAGCTCATCCAGCCGCGCCGGGTCCATGCTCAGTCCTGCCGCCATCGCGTGCCCGCCACCTGACAGCAACAGCCCGGATTTCGCCGCGCCCGAAATCAGCTCGCCAAGATTGACGCCCGGCACGGATCGCCCCGATCCGCGCGCGACAGGACCAAGCCCCTCGCCCCAGCCAACGACGATTGCCGGCCGGTGATACTTCTCCTTCAGCCGACCGGCGACGATGCCAATCACGCCCGGATGCCACCCTTCGCCACCCACCACGAGGATGCCCGCGTCTGGCTTCATCGCCAGCCGCCGCTCCACCTGCTCCATCGCCGCCTTCTGGATTCCAGCCTCGACTTCCTTCCGCTCCTGGTTCTGGAAGTTTAGCTTCTCGGCGAGTTGGATCGCTTCCGCGCGATCATCAGTCGCCAGCAGTTTCGCCGCCGTCCACGGATCACCGATCCGCCCGCCCGCATTGAGCCTCGGCCCAAGAACGAACGTTGCGTGATAGACAGACTTCGGCGCCTCGATGCCGGCCACTTCCGCCAGCGCCTTCAGACCCGCATTTTCAAGTCGCTCAAGACAAGCCAACCCGCGCGTGACAAACGCGCGGTTCACGCCCTTCAACGGCGCCATGTCGCACAGCGTTCCCAGCGCTGCGAGATCGAGCCACTTCATCGGATCAGGCAGCCCGCCTTCAGGCACGAGACTCTTTTTCCGAGCCAGCCTGTTCAGCGCCGCCACCAGCACAAACACCACGCCCGCAGCCGCAAGGAAGCCGTGGCCCGACTTGTCATCAGGCCGGTTTGGATTCACCAGCGCGAGCGTCGGCGGCGTATGCTCGTCGTGCATCAGGTGGTGATCCATCACCACGACATCGAGACCGATCTCATTGGCGACCTTCAGCGCCTCGATCGCCGCTGCACCGCAATCGACCGTCACGACCAGTTCCGCGCCCATGTCCTTCAGCGCACGGAATGCAAACGGCGTCGGCCCGAAGCCCTCGGTTAGGCGGTCTGGCACATAGAGGATCAGCTCACGACCCCATGCCCGGAAATATCGAGACAGGATCGCCGACGACGTGCCGCCATCGACGTCATAGTCGGCGAACACCGCCACCTTCTTGCCCGACACGATAGCGTCGAGGATCACATCAGCCGCCTTGTCCATGTCGGCGAATGTCGACGGATCAGGAAACAGGTCTTTCAAAGTCGGGTTGAGAAAGAGCTCCGCCTCATCCAGCTTCACGCCCCGCGCTGACAGCAATCGCCCAACGATATCCGGCGCCTTCAGCTTGCGCGAATGCTCCAGCGCCAGTGCCTCATCCATAGGCCGCTGCCGCCACACCTTGCCCGAAAGCGAGTGCGCAACGCCCAGAAAAGCGGGCTGTGTGTTTGATCTGTCGGCCATGCCCCAACCTGTGGTGGTTCACGAGTCGGTTCAAGGCCGCGGGGCCGCGCGAAAACAGCCCGCTAACGCCCTACCGGCGTAACCGACCGGATCTTCCGCACCACGCCATCGCTCGACGACATCAGCATGGTGTGCGTCTCAACGCCCCTGCGGCTGCGCACCGCGCCATCCAGCAGCGTGCCTTTGGTGACGCCGGTCGCAGCAAAGATCACCTCGCCGGAGACAAGATCATCCAGCTCGAAGCGCCGTCCGGCATCCTTCAGGCCCGTGCGCTGCGCCTGGTATTTTTCCGCCTCGTTGCGGAAGACGAACCGCGCCTGCATCTGCCCGCCCGCACAACGCAGCGCGGCAGCGGCCAGAACGCCCTCAGGCGCCTTGCCTTGTCCGACATACATGTCGATCGCTGTCTCCGGCATCGCCGTGTTGATAACGCCAGCAACATCGCCGTCAGAGATCAGGTTGATCCGCACGCCGACTTTGCGGAGATCAGCGATGATCTTCTCGTGCCGCGGACGATCCAGCACGCATACGGTTATCTCGCGCACGTCCACGCCCTTGGCCTTCGCCAGCCGGATCGCATTCTCGCCCGCACCGGCATCGAGATCGACAACACCGCGGTCATAGCCCGGCCCTATCGCCAGCTTCTCCATGTAGAGATCAGGCACCTGCAACAGCCCGCCCTTGGGCGCCGCCGCAATGACCGCCAGCGCATTCGGCATGGCCTTCGCCGTCAGCGTCGTGCCTTCCAGCGCCTCGAGCGCAATATCGAGCTCGGGTCCGTTCCCCGTCCCCACGCTCTCGCCGACATTGAGGATCGGAATATCGACTTCGCCAACGACCACATGCCCGGTGAAATCAATCGCGTTCAGCGCATCGCGCATCGCATGGGCCGCAGCTTCCTCAGCCGCTTGCTCATCGCCGCGCCCGACCCAGCCTTCAGCAGCCATCGCTGCGGCAACCGTCGCGCCGGCCACGGCATAGCCCAGCGTCGCGCAGGAAATCACCAGCTTCGTGCCGTCTGCCATGCTGGCTCCTGTCCCCGTCGGCCCCCTCGCTTCCGCACCCGCGGATCAGCGAATCATTGCTGAAGGCATACGCCCGCACTGAGGGCCGCAAAAGCGAATTCGGGCCTGTTTTCGAATACAAATCATGCTGCGCTGCACTCCCATGCAGCGCAGCATGCCTGTCTCGTGAAACGAGGATCGATACAGCCTATTTCGCAGTAATCTGGCCGCGAATTTCGCCGCCCTTGTTGGCCGCGGTGTGGACGTTCACATACCACTTGCCCGCCGCGAGATCGGCCGCCTGCGCATCCGTCAGCGTCGCCGTGCCGGTGATCGGGGTGGCGGCGTTGGCGAACGGCACAACCGGCGGGCCGTTCGCGCCCGGCTCTGCCGGACCATGGATGTGTGCGGCAACCGCGGGACCCGTCAGGCCTTCATAGGTGACGGTGTATGACAGTGCATGCGTCGCCGGATCGTATGTGAACGTGCCCGCGCCTTTGCCAGTCGACGTAATGCCGGCGCCCGGCGCCAGCGTTGCAGCATAAGTCGGCAGCTTCGGCGCCGAATCCATCGTCGAGCATGCGCCGGCGAACGCACCGGCAACAGCGATCGAAACAAGCCAGGATGTTCTCATAGAGCTTCACTCCCCTTGTGGGTCCGTTGGGAGACATCTCCGGCGGTGACCTCTGGGAAAGGTCTACACCGTCGCCTTCGCCAGAACCATCCTGCGGTCGCCGGAAACGCCTCACATACCGTTTGAGCCAGGCTAACGCCGATCACTTGCGCCGATAGTCGCGATCAGCGCTCGATTCCTGTTGCAGGCGAGACCGCACACGACAACACTTGCCCCATGTCGAACACTCTGCGCCCAAACTCGCTAGACGCTTTCTGGATGCCGTTCACGCCGAACCGGGCGTTCAAGGCCGATCCCCGCATGCTCGTTCGCGCGGAGGGCATGCATTACTACACGCCTGATGGCCGCGCGGTTCTCGATGGAA
>CALMWO010000108.1 GCA_937873805.1 uncultured Hyphomonadaceae bacterium | reverse complement strand
TACTCGGCCTGCTGACCCTGATTGCGGTCATTGGCCCCTTCGTCTGGCCGCACAAGTTCGACACCCAGTATCAGGACCAGCTCAGCATCGGCCCCACGCTCCAGAACATGCATTGGCTGGGCACCGACATCTACGGCCGCGACATGGTCGCCCGCGTCATCACGGGTCTCCAGATCTCGCTCGCCGTCGGCCTGATCGCCACGTTCGTCAGCCTCGTCATCGGCGTCGCCTGGGGCGCTATCGCAGGCTTTGCTGGCGGTCGTGTCGACCAGTTCATGATGCGCATCGTCGATGTGCTCTATGCGGTCCCGTTCATCTTCTTCGTCATCCTCGTCACCGTCGTCTTTGGCCGCTCGATCTTCCTGATCTTTCTGGCCATCGGCGCCGTCGAATGGATGACCATGGCCCGCATCGTTCGCGGCCAGACATTGATGCTGAAGCAGAAGGAATTCGTCGAAGCTGCCCGCGCCGCTGGCGTGAAGCCGCTCGGCATCGTCGTCCGCCACATCCTGCCAAATTTGCTCGGCCCCGTGGCGGTCTACGTCACCCTCACCATGCCGGTCGTCATCCTGCAGGAGAGCTTCCTCTCCTTCATCGGCCTTGGCGTAAACGAGCCGCTCACTTCGCTCGGCCGCCTCATCTCCGAAGGCCAGCGCGAGTTCTCCTACCCATGGATGCTGCTCGTGCCCGCCGTCACGATGGTGATTACGCTGTTCTCGCTGAACTTCATCGGCGACGGCCTGCGTGACGCCTTCGATCCCAAGGACCGGTAGATCAGGGCGCACGCCCTAACGTCTGCATTTCGCTATCGCTTTCCGCGCCATCACCCGCACCTCTGGCAACACCGAAAGATCGAACGTCGCGCTCGCGACAACATCGCCGCGCACCACAATGTCGACGACCAGCTCCGCTGGCCATGCGTCCTTCAGTTGCTTCGCCAGCGCCGCCTCGCCTTTTGATGGATCGTCGCCAACCCATTCAATCGCACGCGATCCCGCAGGCATCGCCCGTACACGCACATCCGAAAGCGGCGGCGCGCGCCCAAGCTCGGGATCGGAATAGCGCGTCACTGACACCACGGCCCGCGCCGGCGCCAGCGCTTCATCAGCCAACACGTTGAAATCGATCATCAGCCCTGGCCGCGCGAAATGATCCGTCTCCTCGCCGATGCCCTCCCGGCGCTCCACGGACCACGCCACCAGAGCCGCCCCGGCCTTGCCGCCGTCCAGCGTGGCGATCACCTCGCCCGCCTCGCCAGTGACGCTCGCTTCGCAGACCTGCGCCGCCGCCGGAGCGGTCACCGTCAGCCACACCAGAAGAGAGGCCGCGAAGCGCATGCTTGAAAAACTAAGGCTGTGGAGCTCGGGCGTCTACGTATCGGATACAGCGTTGCGCAGACGCCCCTACTTGACCCGCTTCACCCTGATTGCGCCGCCGCCATTCACTTGCAGAAGGAAGCTGCCCCCCATCGCCTTGCGGATCTCGGCCGTCCACGGCCCCTTGCCAAAGCCGCCCAGCTGCTTCGTATCGGACTGCTTCCAGACCTGCCCGTTCTCCATCGTGAACGACATGCTGCCGTCCGTTGCCCGCGTCATCGTGCTGAGCTTCAGGCTGACCTGATCAGGCTCGGCCGGCGCGGCCTTCGCCGTCTGTGTCGCCCCAATCGGCGCCGTCAGCGCCGACGGCTTTGCAGCGGGAGCGCCGAACTGCGCCTCGCTCACCTGCTTCAGCTCCGGCACCAGCGCATCGAAGCAGGCGTGCCGCTGCGGCGCATCGGCGATGTTCGCGCACCCCACCAGCTTGCCCTGCAAAGCGCCCTGCGCCATCGCAGTCGGCGCGGCAACGAGAACAACCGCCGCGAAGATGAACACACGCATGTCCCGTCCTCCTCACCCGGCATTGATGGCCGGGCATCCCACTCTACTTCACCCGCTCAACCCGTACAGGCCGCCCGTCATTCAGGGTCAGCATGAAACTGCCCAGGGCCGCCTTCTTTATTTCCGCCGTCCACGGCCCCTGACCGACATTGCGCAGTCGCGTCGTATCGACCTGCCGCCAGACCTGCCCATTCTCCATCGTCAGCCGCAGCTTGCCGCCAGCCCCCTCACTCACCGCCGTTACCGCAAGGCTTACATGGTCCGGTTCCTGCGCATCATTCGTCGCCAACGCCGTCTCGACCGGCGCAGTCAGTGCAGAGGGCTTCGGCGATGCCGCCCCGAACCCCGCTTCGCCATTCTGTTTGAGCCCAAGCGCCACGGCATCGAAACACGCGAGCCGCTGCGCGGCCTCCGCAATCGTCGCACAGCCAACGACCTTGCCCTGCAGTCCGCTCTGCGCGAACGCCGGCGCGGCGATTATGGGAACAAGAGCCGCGAAGATGAACAGGCGCATGGGCGTTCCTACTCAATAAAGCGTCAGAAGGCGCAAAAGCCTTTCAATCAGCCGTACTCTGACGCTAGTTTCCCGCGAGGAAAAGACGCCCTGCTGCTGCGCCTGTCTATGTGAAGCACGCGGTGAGCGATTGAAGGAGTACGGAATGGGTTCGAAATCCCGGTTATTCGCCGGCGTTATGGCGGCTGTCCTGCTGCTGGCAGCCTGTGGCGGCGAGTCCGACACCGGCGTTGACCGCATGCGCCGCGGCATCGGCGCAGACCCGAAATCGCTCGACCCCCAACTCGTCGAAGGCACCTGGGCCAACGACATCATCGGCGACATGTTCATCGGCCTCTTCACCGAAGACGAAGCCTCCAAGCCCATCCCAGGCATCGCCGAAAGCTGGACCATCTCCGAAGACCAGAAGACCTGGACGTTCAAGCTCAAGGCCTCGAACTGGTCCGATGGCGAACCTCTCACAGCTGACGATTTCGTCTTCGCTTTCCAGCGCCTCTTCAATCCCGCGACCGTCGGCGTCGCCTACTCCTCAATCCAGTTCGGCATCAAGAATGGCCGCTTGGTCAACGAAGGCGCGCTGCCGGTCGATCAGGTCGGCGTGAAAGCGATCGACGATCTCACCCTGGAAGTGCAGCTCGAATACCCGATGCCTTACCTGCCGGGCGTGCTGAAGCACTACACCGCCTTCCCGCTCCCCCGCCACACAATCGAGAAGTTTGGCGGCGACTGGACCAAGCCGGAAAATCTCGTCGTCAACGGTGCCTACAAGGTCGCCGAATGGCGCAAGGGCGATTTCATCCGCTCCGTGAAAAACGAAACTTGGGAAGGCGCCGACAAGCTCTGCTTCTCGGAA
>CALMWO010000107.1 GCA_937873805.1 uncultured Hyphomonadaceae bacterium | reverse complement strand
AAGCTGCCCTGGGGCCCGCCGTGGATCAGCACCGCCACCGGCACCTTCGGCGTGCGCTTGATGTCGAAGTTGGCCGGCTTCACCAGGTACGCGTAGACCGTGTCGCCCTTCGCGCCGGTGAAGACGCGGAAGCCCGGATAACGGGCGCGCAGGTTCATCGGCAGGGCCGAGCGGAGGTTGTAGAAGCCGCCGTGCATTTCACCGATGATCGAGCGGCAATGCGAGCGAGGCGCTGTTTCCAGCGGCAGGAGGCCCTTCTTGGGGAAGGCTTCTTCCAGGTATTCGGCGATGGCGAATGTGTCCCAGATGCTCGCGCCCTTGTGGTCCAGGCGCGGGGTCAGGACCGTCGGACTGAGCAAAAGCAGCTCCGCCCGGGCGTTCGGATCATCGATCGAAACGCTCTCAACCTCCACGTCCAGCTCCGCCAATTGGCAGAAAAGCCAGGCCCGGAGGGACCAGGAGGAGTAATTCCTGCTCGAAATCGTCAGCTTAGCGCCTGCCATCACGGCACTTTCCTTGCCCTTAATTCAATTATGCAATCGTATGTCGCAGTGCAGTCAGTCGGGAACTAGGCTTCGTTAAGGAAGCTGGATGGGTCACGCATCTGCCTAAGAATAGAGCGTAACGGGATATGTGGTACCACATTTACGAGGCCCAGATGCAGGCTTCGGCGCCGTTTCGCGCTGCTGCGCTTGCCGCGCTGCAGATGCGATCGGCCATGAACGGGACGGCGGATTCGCCCGCAGCGCGCCAGATGATGGCTGCGCTGGAGATGGCGACCCGCGCCAAGCTGACCCATGTTTCCCAGCCTTTCGGCATCAAATCCGTGCAGGTCGAGAACCGCGAGGCGCTGGTCGTCGAGGAGACGGTGCTGGACCTGCCGTTCGGGCGGCTGCTGCATTTCCGGAAGGATATCGACTCGCCGCAACCGCGTGTGCTGCTTGTTGCGCCGTTGTCGGGACACTTTGCCACGCTCCTGCGCAACACCGTGAAGACGCTGCTGCAGGACCATGACGTCTACATCACCGACTGGAAGAACGCGCGCGAAGTGCCGGTGGTGCAGGGCCGGTTCGGGTTCGAGGAATATGTCGATTACCTGATCAAGATGCTGGAGCACCTTGGCCCCGGCGCGCACGTGGTGGCGGTGTGCCAGCCCTGCGTGCAGGCGATGGTGGCGACGGCTGTCATGTCGGAGCAGAAGAACCCCTGCACGCCGCGTTCGCTGACGCTGATGGCCGGGCCGATCGACTGCCGGATCAACCCGACGACGGTGAACAAGCTGGCGACGGACCATCCGATCGAGTGGTTCCAGACCAACCTGATTTCAACCGTACCCTTCCCGTTGCCTGCGTGGGGACGGCGCGTCTATCCGGGCTTCATGCAGCTGGCGGCGTTCGTGTCGATGAACCCCGAGCGCCATCTTGATGCGCACAAGAGCCTGTTCCGTCATCTCGTCGAAGGCGAGGATGACGAGGCGGAGAAGATCAAGACATTCTACGACGAATACTTCGCGGTGCTGGACCTGACCGAAGAATTTTATCTCGAGACGGTGGCGTGGGTGTTCCAGGAGATGCGTCTGCCGCTGGGCCGATTGAAGCATCGCGGCAAGCTGGTCGACTGCTCCAAGATCACGCGGACGGCCCTGCTGACGGTTGAAGGCGAACGCGACGATATCTGCTCGGTGGGCCAGACGTCGGCGGCGCACGAGCTGGTGCCGAAGCTGCGCCCGCACCTGCGCAGCCACCATCTGCAGCCGGGCGTTGGCCATTACGGCGTGTTCTCGGGCCGCAAGTGGGAAAACCAGATTTATCCCACCGTGCGCTCAGTGATCCTGTCGACCGAGTAGGCAGAAGAAAAGGCGCCGCCCGGGAGCGACGCCTTCAAGACAGTTCGACGATTGTGCGCCGGCGGACTTACTCGTCCGCGGCCAGACCAGCGAAAATCGAGACTTCGGGCGGGTGTTCGCGGCCCTGACGCTCAAGCTCGCGGGCGCCGGCGAGAATGCCGTGCATGCCGTAATTGCCCTCGTGGCAGGCGAACTCATAGACCTGCTCTTTCGACGCGCGCAGCACCATGTCTCCGCTCCAAGCCGTGGAATAGAGCGAGGGATCTTCCACCTTGAACGCGTAGAGGATCTCGCCGTCCTTCCAGCGCGTGAAACGCTCGGTGACCTTGCCCGTGGCAGTGATGTAGGGGCGCTGGTCCTGACGAACGTTGACCGTTTCAACGACCAGCGTGTCGCCTTCATACCAGGCGACGCTGTCGCCGCCGAAGTTCTTCATTTCCTTGGGGCCGTGCTTGGCGTCGGCTGCCGATGCGACGATCGGAATGACACGGAATTCGTGGATCATCTCGGCGTTGATCATCAGATGGGTCGGCGTCTGCACGAACTGGAAGTTGTTGTTGTACATGCCGTTGCGCAGGACCGGGCCGAGATTTGCCCAGGTGAGGCAGCGCTCGCCGGCGGGGCGGCCTTCGGGGCCGTCATAGGTGATCGTCATGCGCGGCTGCGCGCCGGCCTTGTAGGGAATCATGCCGTCAGCGGGGCTGGTGATCCACGCGGTGCGGATATCGTTGCCGACGCGGGCGTAGTCATTGCCTGCGTCGATCCAGAAATGGTTGTAGCCGCGGTTCGAGTTCTTGTCGGCGAGCAGCTTGTCGCTCGATTCCTTGTCGACCTTGGAGGGGCCGGCCTCGTCCTTGGCCATCATCGCATACTGGTTATGCGCAAGAACCTTGGCGTGTTCTTCCTGCGTGATGACGACGGTCTTGGCGTTTGCCGGCCGCTGCAGGGTGGTGAGCGAGGAGTTGGTCCAGACGCCGCTGAGCTCTGGTTTGCCCCATGCCGTACGCGGCGGGGCGTAGTTGCCGGCGGCCTGCTGCGCGGAGGCGGCGCCTGAGCCGGCCACGAGGGCGGCCACAGCTGCAAAGGCCAGCAATTGGGTTTTCATTGGCGTTTCTCCCTGCGCCGACTTTTTCGGGTCATTCGGCTTTGGCGGGAGAATAGGCTGCTCACACCCCCAAAGGCCACCAGCTCAGCAAGTTGTGCGCTGATGCGTGATCGGTCGTGAGCGTAAGGGGAAAGGCCCGGCGGGTGAGCGCCGGGCCCTCTTCGGGCTGGGGCGACCAGATCCGGTGGTTACTCGTCCGCGTCCAGTCCGGCGAAGATCGGCTTTTCGGGTGGGTGTTCGCGGCCGTCGGCTTCGAGCTGGCGGGCGCCGGCGAGGATGCCGAACATGCCGTAATTGCCTTCGTGGCAGGCGTATTCGTAGACCTGCTCTTTCGAGGCGCGCAGGACCTGTTCGCCGCTCCAGGGCTGGGAATAGATCGAGTCATCCTCGACGCGGAACTCGTAGTGGATCTCGTCGTCCTTCCAGCGCGTGAAGCGCTCGATCGCCTTGCCCGTGCCGGTGATGTGGGGGCGCTGGTCCTGGCGGACGTTGACGGTCTCGACGACCAGCGTGTCGCCTTCGTACCAGGCGACACTGTCGCCGCCGAAATTGCGAAGCTCCAGCGGGCCGTGCTTGGCCTCGGCCTGCGACTTGAAGATCGGGATCGAGCGAGCCTCGTGGATCATCTCGGCGTTGATCAGCAGGTGGTTGGGCGTCTGCACGATCTGGAAGTTGTTGTTGTACATGCCGTTGCCAAACACCGGGCCGAGGCGGGCGTAGGACACGCAGCGTTCCTGTACGGGGCGGCCTTCTGGACCGTCATAGGTGACGTTGAAGCCGGGACGCTTGCCGGGCTTGTAGGGAATCATCCCGTTGGCCGGGCTGGTGACCCAGGCGGTGCGGATGTCGGCGCCGACGCGGGCGTAGTCAGAGCCGGGGTCCATCCAGAAGCGGTTATAGCCGCGGGCCGGGTTCTTGTCGGCGAGGAGCTTGTCGCTGGATTCCTTGTCGAGCTTGGAGGCGCCGGCTTCATCCAGGGTCGCCAGCGTGTAACGGTTCTTGGACAGGAGCTGGGCGCGCTCGGCTTCGGTGACTGTGACGGCTGAGGCGGCGGACGATTTCTGGAGCGAGGTCAGCGAGGCGTTGGTCCAGACGCCGTCGAGCTGGGGCACGCCCCAAGTCGTGCGCGGGGGCTTGTAGTCGCCGGCGGCGACGCTCTGGGCAAAGGCTACGCCTGAGCCGGCCATGATCGCGGCTACGGCTGCAAAGGTGAGCAGGCAGTTTCTCATCGGGGTTCCTCCTGTGGCGGCATCTGTGTGCTGCTTTGGAGGGAGCTTACGCCCTGCCCGGACAGGAACTCCATTGGCTCAGCAAGTTGTGCGTGGCGCCGTGAGCGTCCGTGAGGGAATGCGAAAAGGCCCGGGGGTTGAGCCCGGGCCTTCTGTTTTTGCGGCGGTTTTGTCTAGATGACCGCGCTGCTGGCGATATCGAGGTAGATCGCCGCGAAGTGGCAGGAGGCAGCGGCGACGACAAAGCCGTGCCAAATCGCCGAGTTGAAGGGCAGCTTCTTGTTGACGTGGAAGAGGACGCCGATCGTGTAGAGGACGCCGCCAGCCGCGAGCAGGCCGAGGCCCAACGGCGAAAGGGTGTGCATCAGCTGGTCGAAGATCGACAGCGCCGCCCAGCCCAGGATCAGGTACATCCCGATATAGACGCGCGGGGCGTTCCAGCGGGCGAGCAGGTTCATGGCGACGCCTGACAGGGCGACGATCCAGACCGCGGCGAGGACAGCCCACGCCATCGGACCGTCGAGCTTGGCCAACATGAACGGCGTGTAAGACGCGGCGATCATCACGAAGATGCCCGAGAGGTCGAAGCGCTCCAGCAGCTTCGACAGCTTCTCGTTTGTGTTCGAATTGTAGAGGGCCGAGCAGCCAAGCATGGCGAGGAGGCCGGCCGAATAGACGACCAGCGCGGCCGTCAGCTTCACCGAGCCCGAGTTGGCGGCGGTGGTGATCAGGAGGAAGCAACCGATGACGGCGAGGACGATGCCCACGGCGTGGACAATGACGTCGGCAAGCCATTCTTCGCGGCGCGACTGGGGGTACCAGTAAGCGTCGACCGCTTCGGCCTTCGAGAGAGAGACGTGTGTGCTCATATCAAACTGCCCTTCTTGGCTGGGGCTTCGACTTGAATGTCCGGACCACGTGAGGGTTCCGATGCGAGCATCAGGCCATTCAACGCAGGCGGCAGTTAGTCCCGATTGCGGCGAACCACGCACGGCATTGAGACATGTAGGAACGCTTTCGCCATCAGCATGAACCCGCATTCACACCCGATGCGGATCGACGGCTCAGTGTGGTATTTCCGCAGCGGTTCCTGAACTTTGCGACAGGATTCCGTCTGCCCGTCCGGAGCGGCGCGACCACTCTTCGAACTCGATTCAGATGATACCGGATGATGGTTGAAATCGGCTGTCGCAGATCGATGAAATTTGCCGGATCGGCACAGACTCGTGCGCCGGGCGATGCTGCAAATGCACGGTCATGGACGCGCACGAAAACTGTTCCGCGTGTGGACGCGGCCTGGCTCAACGGCCATCCGGCCGGGGCCGGCCTACCTGCCGGGCGGCCTGGACCGGCAATGTGCTCGACTTGCTTGTGGCGGGGCTGCGCCCTAATCCCGCGCGCATGGACGATCTTTCCAAATGGACCGCGCGACCGACGCCGGGGCTTGACCCTCTCGATGGCGCGCGGGTGCGGCTTGAGCCGCTGGACTGGGCGCAGCATGGCGACGGGCTGTTCGCGGCGGTGGGCGGCGCGGCCAATGCGGGGATCTGGGAATGGATGCCGGTCGGGCCGTTCCTGGCGCCCGCCGACCTGAGGGCCTTCCTCGGGACGATGAGCCAGGCGGAGCGCTGGCGGACGATGGTGATCCGCTCGCAGGCGTCAGGTGACGTGCTGGGAATGGCGACCTACATGCGCATCCGTGAAGCGCATGGCAGCGCCGAGATTGGTTGCGTGGCGTTCGGGCCGAAGCTGAAGCGCTCGACCGAGGCGACCGAGGCGCTGGCGCTGATGGCGGGGCATGTCTTCGATCTTGGCTATCGACGCTATGAGTGGAAGTGCAACAGCCTGAACACCGCCTCGATGCGCGCCGCAGAGCGATTCGGGTATGCGCATGAGGGCGTGTTCCGGAACGACATGGTGATGAAGGGAAAGTCCCGTGACACTGTGTGGTATTCCATCATCGACAGCGAATGGCCGGTCCTGAAAGGCGCGCTCGACCAGTGGCTTGCGCATGACAATTTTGCGACCGATGGTGCGCAAGTCAGGACGCTAGAGTCCTTACGGCAGGGGCTATGATCACAGGTCTGGACCACGTTCTTATCGTGTGCCCGTCGATCGACGACGGCGAGAACGCATACACGGCGTTGCTGGGCCGTGAGCCCGACTGGCGCTCAAGCGACAGCGGCGGGTCAGCGACCATAATCTATCAGCTTGAGAACACGGCGCTTGAGATCATGGCCCCGCAGGGCGGCGGTCCGCTTGCCCGCCGGCTGCATGCGATGATCGACGGGGATGGGCCCGGCATCAAGTCGCTGATCTTTGCGAGCGACGATCTGCAGGATGCGCGCTCGACCTTCGACAGGCGCGGGCTGAAGCCGGACGAGATCGTCGAGGGCGAGAGCGCCAACCCCTATTCAGGCAAGACGCGCAGCTGGTCGCGGATGCGGCTGGACGAACAGGCGACGCATGGCGTGCGCATCTTCACGCTGCAGAGACGGCCGCAGGATCCGTTGGTCTACAGGCCGCTGAAGCCTGACGCGGTATCGGGCCTGGACCATGTGGTGATCAACACGCCGAACCCGGATCGCGCCGCGGCGCTGTATGGCGCGCGGATGGGACTGCGGCTGGCGCTCGACCGGTCCAACCCGGACTGGGACATGCGGCTGATGTTCTTCCGCGTGGGCCAGCTGACGATCGAACTGGCGCACCGGCTTTCTGCTGGCGTCAGCACTGCGCCGGACAAGCTGTGGGGCCTGAGCTGGCGCGTGCCGGACATCGACGCGTCGCATGCGCGCTTGCAGAGTGCGAATTTTGCCGTGACGTCGATCCGGGCCGGGCGGCGGGCGGGCACGAAGGTGTTCACGGTGCGGGACGGGACGGTGGGCGTGCCGACGCTGGTTCTGTCGGCTGAGCCGGCATAACGGGATCGGCAGACACACCCGCTTCTCCGATGCAGCATCCCGTTCTATACCGGGCGCATGAAACCGTTCACGCACCTTACCGGAACCGCCGCACCGCTGCCGATCGCCAATGTCGACACGGACATGATCATCCCCAAGCAATTCCTGAAAACCGTCTCGCGCGAGGGACTGGCGAAGGGGCTGTTCTATGAGCTGAAGACCAAGCCGGATGGATCGCCCAACCCGGACTTCGTGCTGAACAAGCCGGCCTATGCAAAGGCTTCGGTTCTGATCGCCAAGGAGAACTTCGGCTGCGGATCGTCGCGCGAGCATGCGCCGTGGGCGCTGCTGGATCAGGGTTTGAGCTGTGTGATCGCGCCGAGCTTTGCGGATATTTTCTACAACAACTGTTTCAAGAACGGGCTGCTGCCGGTGGTTCTGCCGCGTGATGTGGTGGAACAGTTGATGGAGCAGGCAGGCGGGCCGAACCACATGTTCACCATCGACCTTGCCGCGCAGACCGTGACGGCGCCGGATGGCAAGGTGCATGGCTTTGATATCGATGAGGGCCGGAAGGCGAGCCTGCTGGCCGGCCTTGATGAGATCGGCGAGTCGCTGATGCATGCAGGCGACATCAAGTCGTTCGAGGAACAGCGGAAGCTCTCGCAGCCGTGGCTGGCATGATGCGCCCTGCTCTTCTGCTTGGCCTCGCATTGACGCTGGCTGCGTGTGGCGGCCCGGAAGAGCCGAAGCCTGAGGTTGCGGCCGAAGACCTGAAGCCGATCAATCCGAAGGAGGCCGCAGAAGCGGCTGCGGCGAAAGTCCGTTCGGATGCGCTGGCGACGCAGAAGCCGGAGTTCGATGCAGCGCTGGCGGCGAACGATGTTACAAAGCTGGATGACCTTGCCGATGCCGGGAATGGCTGGGCGTTGCTGCATCGCGGACAGACGCGGCTGTCGTCGCAGGACTTCTCGCAGCAGCAGGCAGGCTTCGAGGACATGGAGGCGGCAGCCGACAAGGGTGTCGCCGAGGCGCAGTTCTGGCTGGGCACGAAGATGGCCTATGGCCGCGACGGCTATCAGCTGAAGCCAAACTCCGGCCTGATGATGATGGAGCGCGCGGCGCGGCAGGGACACATGCAGGCGATCATGGCTGTTGGCCTGATGTACGAGCAGGACACCTTCATGGCCGACAAGAAGAAGGCGCGCGACTGGTATCAGAAGGGCGCAGAGCTCGGCTCGGAAGACGCCAAGAACGCGCTGAAGCGGATGGATGGCGGCGGCGCGCCTGAGGCGGGCGAAGAGCCGGGCGACAGCGGAGACGACGGGCTCTAGTCGCCAACGTCACGCCTTGTCGTCATCATCCACGTGGAGCGCGTGAAGCACGCGATGAAGGACAGGCGCGAGCACGACGCCTGAGGCCAGCACCAGAACGAGCCCGCAGCCTATCGCGTAGAAGCCGGCGAAAAGCTTGCCCGCGTCTGTTTGGAGTTCGGGGCCGACAGGGCCCATGCCGCCGAGCAGCATCGCGGAGTTCAGAAACGCATCGATCGGCTGCATGCCTTCGGTGGTCTGATAGCCATACATGCCGACCGCCATGGCAATGGCGACGAGGCCCAGCGCGACCAGTACATTGACGAAAAGCCTGCCGGCGAACTTCGCGGGCGAGGCCATGGGTTTGTCTTTGTAGTCGAAATTGAACAGCGCCATGGGCGTCTCCCTCCAGTCCCCGCAGGCGGGAGTATCCGCCTGCGGGTGGGGAGGTTCAAGCGCTCGTTAAAGCGCAGCAGTGCTGGCAGGAGTGTGGCCCCTGCTCTCTTTTGTCGGGGCGGGCGCGGCGGCGCGGAAGGCCTGCGCGGTGGCGGGAATGCCGACTTCGAAGGGCGTCGCGTCAGACCAGAAGCGGCGCGCGAACTTGGTCGCGTTGACACGATAGGGGCGGTCCCAGGTGAAGCGCATCTCGATGCACTCGCGCAGGAAAGGCGAGAAGAGGCCGACAGTGCGAAGCATCAGCGTGGGCATCGCCATGAGTTTGAGTTTCTGGCCAATCGAGTCGGCGCCCATCTGAAGCAGCTGTCGTGGTGTGCGTGTGGGCGCGCAGGGGACGTGCCAGGCCTGGTTGAAGGCGTCGTCGGGCGCATCGAGCAGGCTGACGGCGGCGCGGGCGATGTCTGGCACGTAAGCGAAATCGTGGGGCTGGTCGGGCTGCAGGATGAGCATCGCGGACTTGCCCTGCGCGATGAGGCCGAGGCCCGTTTCCCCGATGTGCGCATTGTTGACGCCGGGACCGTAGAAGTCAGGCGGGCGCAGGGCGGCCCATTTCACGCGGCCTTCGCGGGCGGCCTTCATCCACATGCGCGTGACTTGCGAGCGCACGGCGGGCTTCCGGCCATAGGACGTAAGCGGCGCATCTTCGTGGATCGGGCGCGAGTCGTGCGGGCCGTACATGTACATGTTGTCGATGTGGACGACGCGGATGTTGGTCGCTTCGGCGGCGGCCAGAAAATTCGCCATGGCTTTCGGCCACACCTGTTTCCAGACCTTGCCGCTGTATTCGACGCCGATGGAGACGACGGCCTGTTCGGCGCCCGTCATGGCGCGCAGGACGCTTTGTGCATCCATCACATCGCACGGCACGAAAGCGACGCCTGCCGGGAGGTTGGCCGGACGCTTGCGCTGCACGACGCGGACATGCTGGCCGCGGGCGCGGAGGC